>JBJFFW010000053.1:0-1541 GCA_051892075.1 Lachnospirales bacterium | reverse complement strand
GGTTTATACATATTTACTCCTTTCTTATCTAATAACAATAGCTTCTGGTTTAGAGGTGTAGCTGATTCTATTTATCAGAATATCAGCTTCTTAAAGAGAAGCCATGAGCCTTATGTAGTTATTGCATCAGGTGACGGCATTTATAAGATGGATTATCAGAAAGTTCTTGAATATCATGAGGCAAAGGGTGCAGATATTACTATTGTAACTCAGAATGTTTCAGGACAGCCTGATAAAGACCCACAGAACTTTGGTGTTATGACTTTTGATGAAGATATGAAGATGACTTCTTTTGAAGAAAAGCCTATTGAGCCAAAGAGCGATAATATTTCACTTGGTATTTATGTAATTTCAAGAACTTTACTTATTAAACTTCTTGAAAATGCTATTCCAAAGGGATATTATGATTTAGTTAAGGACATTATTTTAAGAAACAGAAATACTCTTAAAATTTATGGATATAAGTTTGATGAATATTGGAATACTTTAAATAGTATTGAAGCTTATGTGCAGACTAATATGGATTTCTTAAACTGCGATGTTAGAAATAAGCTTTTATATCAGACTCCTTATATTGATACTAAGCCAAGTGATGACCCACCTGCTAAGTATAATTCAACTGCTGATGTTAAGAATACTCTTGTTGGTACAGGTACTATTATTGATGGTAGTGTAGCTAATTCTATTTTATTTAGAAAGGTTAAAATCAGCGAGGGAGCAAGTGTTAAGGATTCTATTATTATGAAGGGTTCTTATATTGGTAAGAATTGTGTTCTTGAAAATGTTATTATTGATAAAGAATGTGTAATAAGCGATGGTAAGCAGCTTATTGGTACTAAGGAAGAACCTATTGTTATTAAAAAAGGTCAGGTAGTTTAATTTTTAAATCACAAAGAGGTGTCGGTTTACAGTTAAGCTGTAAACTAACACCTCTTTTTTAAAAAAAAATAAAAAAATTTCAAAAAACCTATTGACAAATTGAAAGATATAGGTTATTATATATATACAAGATAAGTAATAAGTTATAAAGATAAATAACTTATTATTCACTTATATCTTATATCTAATATAGATTAATTCTTGAAATTAGGTTAAAAAGAAAGGTTGTGGTTATCCCAAAAACAGTAGCATAGTTTAACAGAAATTTTTTAAGTAAAATCTAATCATTGGTTTTTCCAGAGAAAGTAATATAGATGAGTAAAATGACATAAAAAATAAAAAAGACTTAAAATTTTCTGATTTAAACATAGGAAAACAAAAAATAATATCTGGATTAATTAAAAATATGATAACAAATTATCTTAGTGCGAATTATAAGATGTGAGTGAAAACAGTTGGAATTATATTTAATTAATCGGACGAAAGAAAGGATTGTCTAAACCAAAAAATGAATAGTGAAATCATAAACTAAGGGCCTGTTGTCTTACAAAGTATAAGATGGCAGGCTTTTTAGTGTGCTTATAAATTATTATGTAAGGACTAAAGGTCAGGACAAACGCACGAGTAAATAAATTGTAAACAAACTTTAATATAATACCGCT
>JBJFFW010000052.1:0-6655 GCA_051892075.1 Lachnospirales bacterium | reverse complement strand
AGAAAGTATAAGACTATACACAACAGCTACAACAGAGCCTTCTGTAGCAGTAAAAATACCCTTAACAATACCACCAATAACAATTATAATAAGAAGTAAAGACGGTAGAGCTTCTATGGTTATTTTAGTTGCATCTTTTAAAGAAATTTTACTTGTGGTTGCATAACCGTATTTTTTAGCCATAAAAAATGCAACAGCCATACAGCCAACACCCCATAATATTCCCGGAATATAACCTGCCATAAATAAAGCTGCAACAGAAGCACCACCACTAACCAAGCTGTAAGTTATAAGTACATTACTTGGAGGAATAAGAAGACCTGTAGGAGCAGTAGCAATATTTACAGTAGCAGAATAATCCTTGTCATAACCTTCTTTTTCTTCAATAGGACCAATAATAGTACCCATAGCAGAGGCAGCGGCAACGCCTGAACCTGAAATAGCACCAAACATCATATTAGCAACGGCATTAGTATGAGCCAAAGCACCAGGAACTCTGCCTGTTAAGAGTTTGGCAAAATTAATAAGTCTTATAGCAATACCGCCTCTGTTCATAATATTACCTGCTAAAATAAAAAATGGAATAGCAATAAGAGTGAAAACGGAAATTCCCGAAAAGGTTCTTTGAGCTCCCGTAAGAACCACAGCATTAAAATCCATAATAGGCAAAATAGAAATTACAGAGCTTATACCAATACTAATGGCAATAGGTACACCAATATAGAGCATAGCAATAAGCAAAACTGCAATTAATAAGCCACACAAAAGAGCAATGCTCATTTTATCCCTCCTTAATAATTTCAAATATATTTATAATAGAGTAAATCATAATAATTACACCGCAAATAGGAAGTATCACATAAATATAGCTCATAGGCACGCCAAGACTTGCCGTAATTTGAGTAGAGGTAAGATTTGTAATAGAAATACCTCCATACACAAGAACAATAGCAGAAAATAGGAAAATTAAAATTTCAGATATAATTTCAAGGTTTTTTTGAGTTTTATCACTCATTCTTCCTGCAAAATAACCCATTCTCATATGTTCTCTTTTACCAAAAACAAGGGCGGCAGCAAAAAGAGCAAGCCAAGTAAAGCTGTAAGTTAAAAGTTCTTCACTAATTGTACTTGGACTGTTAAAAACATATCTTGTTACAATTTGATAAGTGCCAATAATGGTTATAAATATAAATAAGATAATACATAAAATTTCAAGAGCTTTGTTTAAAAAGTCTTTGAAAGCTAACATCAATATACCTCCTTAAATGCCTTGGGCGACCACTGGTCGCCCCTACAGTGAAATTTTTATGATATATATTAAATTTCATATTACATTAGTATAGTAGGGGCGAACATTGTTCGCCCGCAAATGAACTACAAACAGTAAAGCAAGTATGAAAGAAGATGTAGGGGCGAACATTGTTCGTCTATATATTACTCTCTGTTAATCTTTTGAATTTCATCATAAATCGGTCTTAATTTCTCATTATTACTAATTATTTGTTCCTGTAATGGCAAAACTTTTTCCTTAAATTTTTCAACATCGGTATCTATAAATTGAACACCCATATTTACGGCTTTTTTCTTAACTTCTTCAATTTGGTTATTCCAACTTTCTCTTTCGACTCTGGTACATTCTTTGGCGGCTTCATCAAAGATTTTTCTTTCATCTTCAGGTAATTCCTGTAAAAATTTATAATTTCCAATTAGTATATCAGGTACCATTTGATGTTTATTATAGGTATAATATTTTGCAACTTCACCATGTTTATTATTAGTCAATGCAAATTCATTATTTTCAGCACCGTCAATAACCTTTTGTTGAATAGCAGTATAAACCTCACCAAAACTCATAGGAGCAGCGGCAGCACCAAAAGCCTCCATCATTTTCACATTAGTAGGACTTGACTGAACTCTTATTTTTTTGCCTTTTAAATCTTCGGGAGTTTTAATAGGAGTAGTGGCATAAAAATTTCTAACACCTGCATCAAGCCAAGCTACAGCCTCGAAACCTGAACTTTCCGTAGATTTAAAAATAGGCTCTGTTAAGCTGTCATTTTCCATAAATTTGTGATATTTTTCTTCATCATCAAATAAATAAGGCATAGAAAAAATCTGATAAACATTGTCAAAAGTTTCAAGATTTCCCGTACTAGCAACAGCAAAGTCCACAGCTCCCGTCTGCACAAGTTCAATAACCTTAACAGACGGTCCCAGAAGTTCATTAGGAAAAATCTGAACATCATACTTATCCCCAAGCCTGTCCTCAATATATTTTTCGTATGCTAAAAGACCAATATGGTCGGGATGTTCAGCCGATTGAGAATGAGCAATTCTAATTATTCTTTTGCCCCCTGATAGCATATTACAACCGGAAAGACAGGTTATAATAATACCTGTAATAATTAATTTAAAAAATTTAGTCATAAAAAACCTCCGTACAAGTTTTATTGAGAGTGGAGTTTGAATTTTTTAAGTGTAGAGATGAACAAACATAATATTTGCTCCAAATTCCACAAACCACACTTTACATTGTTTTACATTCATTTATAAATATTCCATATTTTAAACTAAAATTAGAATTTTTATACATAAAAACAGAATTTTAAAAATGGAAATTGTTAACAAAATGTAAATTTTAAAAAAAGTCATATAAACCTTTGATTTATTTTGTAAAGTGTGATATCATATATTTGTATTACTATTTATGGGACTGCTATGTCTTAAATTAAGTGATTGTACCTTGAAAATTAAATACAATTTGTACAATGTGTTGAATTTTTGTTAAATGTATTGGTGTGTTTTGTGGAATATACTGGCATATTTTTAAAAAAAGTTAAGCATTATTGTAATAGTTTTTATAAATTCTATTACCTTAGATTAAATTTTTGTGTATTTTAACGGATTTATCCGTTTGAATAAATTTATTATTATTCCTTGAAAGGGAAAATCGGGTAGAATTTATCTGCCCAAATAAAATTTAGGGAGGAAAAGACAATGAACAATCAAAGAAAAAGATTGTTGAGCATGGTTTTGGCTATTGCAATGATGATAACTTCATTAAATGTGCCAACCTTTGCCAACGGTTTTTCATTTGGAAACAATGAGGTAATTTCAGGTTCAGCTATTAGTGTTAGTGGTATTTCTACTAATCCTATTACTGATGAAGCTGTGTTTGCTCCAGATTACGATGCAGATGTTAGTTCTTATGGTACACCTGCACTTGTTACAGGCTTCTATCAGATGAACGATATTGCTTTTGTTGGCAGTGAAGAACGCCCTGGTTCAATAGATACCGGTTGGTATAGCTATGATGACGGCGAATCTTTTGAATATGCTGCCAGAACTCTTGGTCCATCAAGTGATTTAGGTGGTATTATTACCTTTGCAACAGAAGGAGCTGCTAAGGTAAAGATTTATGCTTATCCTACAGGTGGTGGCCGTTCAATCGGTATTATGAATGGTGTGCCTACAGGAGAAGTAACTGAAGACGATATGTTTACTCATACGCCTGATGATGTGCCAAATTATAATGTTTATGATTTCAACATTAAAAATGCAGGTCAGTATTCTATCGTTACAACAGATGGCTATGATATTTCTAAAGTGGTTGTAACTCCACTTGAAGAAAATGAGGTTATGCTTACAGCTGGGGTGGATGCTGGTAGTGTCGCTACAGCTTCTGCTGAATCTACAGTTAGTGATTGTGTTGATTTCTCTGGATTAACACCTGATGAAAAAGGAACATACACTCTTACATTTGGTAATGATAAGAAAAGTAGTGTGTACACAAAAGATGTAAATCCTGATAATGAGAGAAATTTTGTTTTGATTGCAGGAACCGGTGGAAAAGCTGAATTTGAAAGTGAGGATATAAACCTTAAAGTTGCAAGTGGCGGAAATCAATATGATTCCTATTGTGCATTTAAATTGGATGGTGCTTATTCTGTTGTCATAAATAGTACATCAGATACCGCTCTTGTTTTGTATAACTCAAGTAATGAATTGGTTAATAAAGAGACCGATGGCACTTACAGTTTGTCTGCAGACACAGAGTATAGAATTGCACCTAACGCAGTAAATTCTGGTAAAAAGTTAACATCAATGGCATTTACTCCTGCTGAATCTTCTACTGTTACACTTCCACTTACAGTATCAGGTGTAGGAACAGCAAGTGATGTAACTATTACTCCTGCTGTTACAGACAATGTTTACACTGTGGGAACAAAATACACAGTAGAATCTGATAATTATGATATTTCATCTGTGGCATTATCTCCAGAAGGGACAGGTACTGTAGATGGTACATCATTTACTCCTGCTGCTGGAAACACAGGAATCACCGTAACTCTTACTGAAAGAGCAACTGCTTCTGATGTAGATTTAACTGTTACAGGTGAAGTAACTGTTGTAAATGAAGATGGAACATCTTTAGCAACATCAGGTAAGGTTACTCAAGGTAAAACTTACAAGGTAGTTGCTAATAGTGGCTATACATTAGATAGTTATGAGGTAACAGGTGCAACTAAGGATGATGAAGATACAACTAAGTTTACTGTTGATTCTAATGCTACTGCTGTTACTGTAACAGCAACTACAATTGCTGATACTCCATCAGAGAGTGTAACATTTGTTGCTACTTTGGATGCAAGTACTGTAACAAGTGCACCTGGCGATGGAACTATAGTAAATAAATACTTCAAGTTTAATAAAGGTGGTTCTGATAAGCTTGAAGCTTCTTTAGCAAATAGTTTAAGTGAAAAACTTAGTTTAAAGGATGGTTCTGCAACTATAACTGCCACTAAAGCTATCCAAATGGGTTCTAGTAATACTGATGTTACTAACAGATATATTAGTTTTAAGACAGCATCTACTATTACAGGTAATAAAGTATATGTATATGCTTTAGGTAAAGATAATAATGCTAGAAGTTTATATTCTACAGCTAAACCTACTTCATCAAGCCTTAACGCTTCAAATAGTGTTGATTCTGTAGATGAAGTTGAACTTACAGTAGAAGCTGGCAAAGAATATGCGATAGGTTTTAACGGTAATTCATACCTCTTTTATATTGGTTCAACAGCAGAACTTGTATCTTGGGAAGCTGAACCTTCTGTAGAAGAAACAACTGATTTTTCAGTAAATCTTTCTGTGGGTGATGGAGTTACAGCAGATGATCTTGCTACTATAGCTATTAAAGCTATTCTTTCTACCGACGAAAATAATACAGTAGAGGGTACTCTTTCAGGTACTGTTATAAAGTTAGCGGGTCTTGTTGTTGGCAGTGCATATAAATTAACTGCATCAACTGCTTTAACTGATTTAGTTCTTGATTGGACAGAAAAGAGTATTACAGCAGG
The DNA here is from genome assembly GCA_051892075.1 of Lachnospirales bacterium. Classification (GTDB taxonomy): domain Bacteria; phylum Bacillota; class Clostridia; order Lachnospirales; family CAG-274; genus HGM11788. Next base: position 1,295 of record JBJFFW010000052.1, on the reverse strand, counting down.
TACAGATACAAGTGCTACCCTTAATGTTACTAAGCAGACAGCAACTATGGAAACTGCTGATGTTTCTGCAACTGATAATGATGATGGCTCATATACATTTAATTTTTCAGGCTATGCAGGTAAATATGCTCCAACAACCGCATCAGAGGACAAAAAGCGTGTTTATGCTACAATATTAGATGATAACAACAATGTTAAATATACTGAAAATGGTGCTGTAATTACTAAGGCACAATCTTCTACAAGTAATGCCCAGATATTGTATATGCCGTTATATGAAGCTATTTCAGGCGATAGTGGTAAAGTAATTACAATTACAGGTTCGCTTAGTACAAGCGCTAAGTTAGACGGACCGTTGGTTAAGTTAGCAGTTGGGGATTTCAATGCTACAGGCAATGGAATTTCTATTAGAAATACTGCAAATGGTATTATATTGAGAGTGGAATCAGGTACTTCAAGTACAGTAACTGATTCAGATGTTGTTCTTGACCATGAAATTAATACATCTTATGATTATAGTCTTGTTGTTGATTTAGTTCAGAAGAATGCTAAGTTAACTATTGGGGACAAAACATCTGATCCTGTTAGTATTTCAGGTTTAGTAGATAGTTCTACTTCATTTACAAGATTACAGTCTAATACACCTTCTAAAGATGCAATAACTACTTCTTTAGGTGATATTACATATACTGTTACTACTCCTGCAGTTACAACTGTAGTGCAGAAGTATACAGCGACAGGTTTATTAGATGGTCAGAAGATTACACTTACAAACACAAGTGATAATACAAAGACTTATGATATTGATGCTAATGTAACTACTGAAACTACTAAGGAGATTGAACAGGGTGAATATACTGTTACAGTAAGTTCAGTAGATGGTTATACTTCAAGTGTAACTCCTACATCATTTACAGCTAGTGCTGACAATGCTGTTAATTTTGTGGTAACAAATACTTCTACTACTCAGTATGCAGAGATGGGTACTTATACATTCACTAAGACTAGTGGTGGTACTCAGAATGTTTTAGTTAATGGTTCTACAGGAAGCTTTACAGGTACTGCGGGTAATATCTCATTTAAACTTTATAATGTAGATAGTAACAATAAAGTTAGTATGAGAGAATCAAGTGAAATTTCATTTGAACTTGAAAAACAAACTAAGATTGAATTTGATATTACTTCTCAATCTTTAATTATTAAGGATGAATCAGGTAATACTTTTAAAACTATTGATACAAATAATAAGAGTGCTACTTTACCTGCAGGTAAGTATACAATAGTAGGTGGTTCAA
>JBJFFW010000051.1:0-1548 GCA_051892075.1 Lachnospirales bacterium | reverse complement strand
TGGAGTAGCGCATCTCCAACAGAATGGATAATCATGTTCAAAAGGAATAGCAGCAAAGAGCTTGCCGTCTTTTTCAAGTCTATCTAAAATTTCCTTGTCGCCGTCTTTTACAAATACACCTGCAAGACCCTCTACTTCTTCAGTAAAGCAACCCTCGGCATTAACAAGCTGAACAAAAGGTAAATCATACTTTCTGCCAACTTGAGCATCGTCCTCACCAAAGGCAGGAGCAATATGAACAATACCAGTACCGTCTGTAAGAGTTACATAGTCAGCCTCTGTAACATAGAAAGCTCTCTTATCAGGCTTAGCATAAGGGAAAAGTGGCTCATAATCAACACCGACTAAATCCTCGCCTCTATATTCTTCAATAACTTCATAACCTTCTTTTAATACATCATCAAGTAAGGCTTGAGCTAAAATATAAACCTTGCCGTCATTAGCCTTAACCTTAGAATAAGTTTCTCTCTTATTAACACAAAGGGCAACATTTGATGGTAAAGTCCAAGGAGTAGTTGTCCAAGCAAGGAAATAAGTGTTATCCTCGTCAACCTTTTTAAATCTAACTACACAAGAAGTTTCCTTAACCTTTTTATAACCCTGTGCTACTTCGTGAGAAGAAAGAGCAGTACCGCATCTTGGGCAGTAAGGTACAATTTTATGACCTTTATATAAAAGCCCCTTATCCCAAATCTGCTTTAATGCCCACCAAACAGACTCAATATAATCATTATGATAAGTTACATAAGGATTATCCATATCAGCCCAGAAACCAACTCTGTCGCTCATTTCTCTCCAAAGGCTTTCATAAGTAAATACAGAATCCTTACACTTTTTAATAAAAGGCTCAACACCATAGTTTTCAATTTGAGGCTTGCCACTAATGCCAAGCTGTTTTTCGACTTCAAGCTCTACAGGTAAGCCATGAGTATCCCAACCGGCTTTTCTAAGAACTTTGTAGCCTTTCATAGTTTTGTATCTAGGAATTAAATCCTTAATAACTCTAGTTAAAATATGTCCAATATGAGGTCTGCCGTTAGCAGTAGGAGGACCGTCATAAAATGTGAACACAGGACAGTTTTCTCTTGCTTTAATAGACTGTCCGAAAATATCGTTTTCTTTCCAGAAGCCCAAAATCTCTTTTTCTCTTTCCACGAAGTTAAGATTAGTGCTTACCTTATCATACATTGCTTTTACCTCCGTTTTATAAATAAAAAAAGCTGTTTGAATCCTACAGGACGCAAACAGCGTGGTACCACCTGAATTGATATAAAAAATTATATCCACTCTAAAAATTCTTAACGGGAATTAACCGTCATAGCCTACTTGAAAAAATCTTTCGGTATGCCACAGTATGGGTGATATTCAATATATATCAAACAACTGAATTTCAGCAACTATCAGTTTCTCTGTGGATAAAATATATATTTACTGTCCCAACTATAGTGTTTACTATAAATTTCTAACTATGTTATTATATATTAATTTTTAGTGTTTGTAAAGGCTTTTTTTAAATTATTTTTTAGTGTTTTTATAATTTTTACAGGC
>JBJFFW010000050.1:0-6679 GCA_051892075.1 Lachnospirales bacterium | reverse complement strand
AACAAAGACTTGTTATTGGTGAGGGTTTTATTGATGTGTGCAGAGGGGCTGTGTTTGAGGAGAGTTCACAGGTAATTCTTTTAAGATATAAAGGTGGAAAAAGGTATGCTTTAATTGATGGTTTATGATAAGTGTTAGTAGGGGAGAATGTTTGAAAAATGGAGTGTTGAACTATTTATGATTGATATTATATATTAAGAGGGGGTGGTGTTTTGGGACTTATTCCTGAAAATAGTGAAAATAGTGTTATTGAAGAAAAAAATAATTTAACTTATTACATAGATTTTAATACAAACAAAACCTTTGGTTATTGTGATAAAATAACTGCCTTAAAACAGGCTATTTTTAAAATATTATCTACTGAAAGATATGATTATGTTATTTATGACAGAAATTATGGTATTGAAATTAAAGATTTAATTGGTAAAAGCGATACTTATGTATCCGCTGTTATAAAGGGGAGAATTAAAGAGGCTTTAACTTATGATGACAGAATTTTAGATGTGTATGATTTTGAAATAACAAGAAATAAAAATTCTCTTTTGGCAGAGTTTAGTGTAAGCACAATCTATGGAAATGATAATGTGGTGAAAGAATTTGCAATTTAGGAGGTTATTATGTTTGAGGATATGACTTATGAAAATATTTTAAACAGTGCTTTGGATAGGGTTACATCTGTTGCTGATAAAAGACAAGGCTCTGTTATTTATGATGCTTTAGCTCCTGCTTGTGCTTTTTTGGCTGATGCCTATGTTAAAATGGAGCTTATTCTTGAAAATAGTTTTGCTGATACGGCTTCAAGAAATTATCTTATTTTAAGGGCTAAAGAAAGGGGTATTGAGCCTTATGGTGCAACTTATGCTTTATGCAAAGGTGTTTTTGATGCTGAAGTGCCACTAGGTAAACGATTTTCAATAGGTGGTTTGACTTTCAAGGTTACTGAAAAGCTTTCGGATTTTGAATATGCTATGGAGTGTGAAAGTGCTGGAAGTGAGGGCAACAAATACTTTGGTACTTTGACACCTATTGATTATATTGGTGAAATTACCTCTGCTAATTTGACAGAAGTGTTAGTTCCTGCTAGAGATGAGGAGGATACTGAAAGTTTTAGAGAAAGATATTTTAATGAAATAAATGGTGGCAGTTTTGGTGGAAATAAGGCTGATTATATTAAGTGGGTTAAAAAAATTGACGGTGTGGGACAGGTTAGAGTAAAAAGAGTTGACAGTGTGTCGGGAAAAATAAATGTAATTGTTTTAAATTCCCAAAATTTAGCTCCTTCTCCACTTCTTTTATCTACTATTAAGGAAAAACTTGACCCAAGTGATAAAACGGGTCTTGGTGGTGGGCTTGCTCCTGTTGGGCACAGTGTAAATGTTATAGGACCTGATGATATAGGTATAAGCATAGTTGTAAAAGAAAGCCTTTATGACGGGGCAAGTCAAAGCTATGTAATTGAAGAATCTAAAAAGGTTATTGAAGATTATATTTCAGAGCTTAATTCTAAATGGGAGGACTTTGATGATGGCATTGAAATATATTCTGCTCAGATTATTGTTAGACTTTTAAAAATTAATGGTATTAAAAATGTTGACAGCTTAACTATTGACGGCAAAAATTACTGTCATATTGAACCTGAATGTATTGTGGTACTTGATAGCTGTAGTGTTAGCTTTAGTTAAGGGGGAATTTTATGGATTTAATAAAGTATTTGCCTGAATTTATGGCTAATGTGGAGGATTTTAAAATAATTTCATCAAGTTTGCAGCCTGTAGCCGACACCTTAAATAAAAGTATTGAAAATATTGGTAATGAACTTTTTGCTGAAAGTGCCGGTGAGTATGGTATAAGTAGATTTGAAAAGGTGTTTAATATAGAGGCTAATGATTCTGAATCTTTGGAACTTAGAAGATTTAGAGTGATTACTAAGCTTAAAGGTTTGGAAAAATGTGATATAGAAAGTAAAATTAAGGATATAACAGGTGAGAATAACTATACAATAAGCCTTGATATTGATAAATTAACTCTTGATGTTAGAATTACTGTTCAAAGTAAAGAATATTTGGAAACTGTGAAAGCAATGCTTGACAGGATTGTTCCCTGTAATATTATATTAGATGTAAGACTACTTTATGCAAGTCATCAGATGATATCTTCAAAAACTCACGAATATTTGTCAGGATTTAAAAATGAAGATATTAAACTCATAGGCATTGAATTATAGTAAATATAAACAATGATTTATTGATTTTATCGATAATTATTATAAACAGGGTATTTCTGCCTTTTAAAATGTACGATTTAGACAAAAATATTAAAAAACTTTGTCTATTATTTTTCTAAAAATGCCTTGAAAATTGGTCTGACAAGTGATATTATGATTAATGTAGAAAACATCAGACAAATTATGTGGTTTTTTAAAATCTTAAAAGGAGGCTTAGCTATGAAAAAATTAATAACATTAGTTCTTAGTGTGCTCTTTACCATTGGATTATATAGCTTCGCCTTTGCAGGGGTAACCCCTTCTCTTGAAAGTGCTGTTAAAACCGCTGTTTATGAATGTAAGACAGAGATTGATATTTCAAACTACAATGTTGACCCTGAGTCAGCTTTAAGAGTTTATTTTGAGCTTCACAATACTGACCCTGATTTCGCCTATGCTGACAACAATGCCAGATGCGAGTATGTTGATAATAGAGCAAGAAAACTCTATTTTACTTATAAGGGTACTGCTGCTGAAATAGCCAGAAGAAAATCTGCCGTAAATGATGAGGTCAATAAGATTGTTGCACAGGCGTCAAAAGGTGGAAGTGATGTTGAAAAGATTAAGATTATTCATGATTATGTTATAAAAAATACTTCTTATAATTATGAAACTACTGATTCAAGTCCTTATGAGCTTCTTATTAATAAGAAAGGAACTTGTTTATCTTATGCTTTATCTTTTAAGTTGATAATGAATAAAATGAATATTCCTTGCTATATTGCAAGAAGTGTTGCTATGGGTCATGCTTGGAATGTGGCTAAGATTGGAGATAACTGGTTTAATATTGATTTGACTTATGATGCTACAACTTTTGCTCAGATTAAAAGTGTGTCCTATGCCAATTCTTTAAAGAGTGATGGCTATTTTAAAACTGTTGGATACAGAGATTGGCAGGTTAACTCTAGTGTAAGCTGTACTGATTCAAGCTATGACAGTCTTATGTAAAAGTATAATCCCAACTGTAATGGTTGGGATTTTTTTTATTAAAAATATTGACATAAATTTGACATAGTATTATAATGGTAATATTAAAATACTAGGAGGAAAGATAAAATGGATAGAGTATATAATTTCTCAGCAGGTCCTTCTATGCTGCCTTTACCTGTTCTTGAAAAGGCTCAGAAGGAAATGTTAAATTATGGTGGTTCAGGTATGTCTGTAATGGAAATGAGCCATCGTTCTAAGTGGTTTGATGATATTATTAAGGATGCTGAAAGTGCAATTCGCAGACTTATGAACATTCCTGATAATTATAAGGTTATGTTTTTACAGGGCGGCGGCTCAACTCAGTTCGCTATGGTTCCTCTTAATCTTATGGTTAAAGGTAAGTGTGACCTTGTTAATACAGGACAGTGGTCTAAAAAGGCTATGCAGGAAGCTAAAAAGTTCGGTACAGTTAATGTTGTGGCAAGCTCAGAGGATAAGGTGTTTAATTATATTCCTGCTCTTGACAGCTCTAAGTTTGATAAAGATGCTGATTATTTCTATATTACATATAATAATACTATCTACGGTACTAGATATACTGAACTTCCTGAAGTTGGTAATGTGCCTCTTGTGTGCGATATGTCAAGTATGATTATGTCAGAAGTTGTTGATGTATCTAAGTTCGGTCTTATTTTTGCCGGTGCTCAGAAAAATATCGGACCTGCAGGTGTTACTGTTGTCATTATGAGAGATGACCTTATTGGTAAGGCAAAGGATAATTGTCCTACTATGCTTGATTACAAAATTCATGCTGAAAAGGGTTCTTTATACAATACTCCACCTTGCTATTCTATTTATATTGCTAAGCTTGTGTTCGATTGGTTAGAGGAAAATGGTGGTGTGGCAGCTATGCAGAAGATTAATGAAGAAAAGGCTGCTATTTTATATGATTTCCTTGACAATTCTATGATGTTTAGAGGTACTGTTGTGCCTAAGGACCGTTCTTTAATGAATGTTCCTTTTGTAACTGATGATGATGACTTAAATGCTAAGTTTGTTAAGGAAGCTACTGCAAATGGACTTGTAAATCTTAAAGGACACAGAACTGTAGGCGGTATGAGAGCTAGTATTTACAATGCTATGCCTGTTGAAGGTGTTAAGAAGTTAGTTGAGTTTATGAAGAAGTTTGAAATGGAGAATAAGTAATATGTATAATGTTTTGACTTTAAATAAGATTTCTAAGGTTGGTCTTGGAAAACTTAATTCTAATTACAATGTTTCTGATAATGAAGCTAATCCTGATGCTATTTTATTAAGAAGCTTTAAAATGCACGATATGGAATTGCCTGAAAATTTAAAGGCTGTTGCAAGATGTGGTGCCGGTGTTAATAATATTCCTCTTGATAAGTGTGCTGATAAGGGTGTTGTTGTATTTAACACTCCCGGGGCTAATGCAAATGCTGTTAAGGAACTTGTTTTAACAGGTCTTTTGCTTACTTCAAGAAATATTGTAGGTGCTTATAAGTGGGCTCAGAGCTTAGCTGGCACAGATGAAATTGCTAAACAGGTTGAAAAGGGTAAGAGTAATTTTGCCGGTCCTGAAATTAAGGGTAAAACTTTGGGTGTAGTTGGCCTTGGTGCTATTGGTGTGCTTGTTAGTAATGCGGCTGTTGCTCTTGGTATGAATGTTATTGGCTATGACCCTTATTTCTCTATTAAAAATGCTTTGGCTTTAGACAGTAGTGTTAAGTTTACTTCTAATCTTGATGATATTTATAAAGTAAGTGATTATATTACTGTTCATGTTCCTGCAACAAAGGAAACTACTAATATGATTAATGCTGAAAGCCTTGCTAAGTGCAAAGACGGAGTTAGAATTTTGAATTTTGCAAGAAATGAGCTTGTAGATGCTTCTGCTATTAAGGCGGGTCTTGAAAGTGGAAAAGTTAGTTTCTATGCCACAGATTTTCCTAATGAAAATACTGTTGGTGTTGAAGGCATTATTACTTTGCCTCATTTAGGTGCTTCTACTCCTGAGGCTGAGGACAACTGTGCTGCTATGGCTGCAGAAGAAATGATGGAATATCTTGAAAAGGGTAATATTATTAATTCTGTTAATTATCCTTCTGTTTCTGCTCCTATGATTGATGGCTGTGAGAGAATTTGTGTTCTCTCTAAGGCTGATGCTATGGATAATATTAAAAATGCTATTACAGGTGCTTGCCAGTTTACTGCTAAAACAAGAGGTAATTATGGCTATACTATTGCTGATTGCAAGAGTGCTGATGAAAGTATGGTAGCATCTATAGATGGTGTACTTGGTGTAAGAATCATTAAATAATTATTTCTATAATAATCTAAAGAGGGATTACCTAAGGGCAGTCCCTCTTTTTTATGTGTGATGATATAAGTTAAAACCTATAACAATTAAAACAACTTGACAATATAAACTATTTTGGGTTATAATTATAATAGGGTAGATTAACGAAAGGAGAATGTGTATGGCAACAATCAGACCTTTTAAGGGCTTTAGACCAAAGCCTGAATTGTGTGAAAAAATAGCTGCTCTGCCTTATGATGTTATGACTTCTAAGGAAGCCAGAGTTATGGTGAAGGATAATCCTTTGTCTTTCCTTCATGTGGACAGAGCTGAAATTGATTTGCCTGAAGATGTTGGTATTTATTCTAAGGAGGTTTATGAAAGAGCAGCCTCTAATCTTGATAATCTCTTAAAGGAAAGTTATGTTCAGGACGATAAACCGGTTTTTTATGTATATGAACTTACTATGGGTGAGCATACTCAAACCGGTCTTGTAGTGTGTACTTCTATTGATGAGTATTTGGATAACACTATTAAAAAGCATGAACTTACAAGAGAATCTAAGGAAATTGACAGAATTAATCATATTGATTACTGTAATGCTAATACAGGACCTATATTTTTAGCTTATAGAAATGAAAAAAGCATTGATGATATTATTAATGAGGTTAAATTGAACAGACCTGTTTATAATTTTAAGTCTGATGATGGAATTATTCACAGGGTTTGGGTTATTAGTAATGATGATGTTATTAACTCTCTTATTTGTAAGTTTAAAGAGGTTCATTCGTTATATATTGCTGACGGACACCATAGAAATGCCTCTGCTGTAAAGGTTGGTCTTAAAAGGAGAGGTGAAGGGGAATATGATAAGGAAGCTGAGTTTAATTATTATTTATCTGTGCTTTTCCCTGCTAATCAGCTTAAAATTCTTGAGTATAACAGAGTTATAACTGACCTTAACGGCTATGATGAGGCTGAATTCTTATCTAAAATAAGAGAAGTTTTTGATATTGTAGCCTGTGGATACAGTTATAAGCCTGAAAAGAAACATATCTTTGGTATGTATCTTAACCACACTTGGTATAAGCTCACTTTTAAGGAAAATCTTTTAAGAACTAAAGAAATTGTTCAGGGACTTGATGTTTCTATACTTCAAAAATATG
>JBJFFW010000049.1:0-6692 GCA_051892075.1 Lachnospirales bacterium | reverse complement strand
CGTCCCCGTTTGGGGATTTAGTTTTTTCAACTAGATACAGTAAAGGACAGATAAATACAAAAAACAAGTTTCCGTCCCCGTTTGGGGATTTAGTTTTTTCAACCCTACCCTTTAAAACCAGCTAATTAAGCCGGCTACAAAAGGTATTTGCGACTGAAAATAATTTTATATATAATTACAATATAAATATACCATAAAATCAGTCGCAAATCAAGTAAATTAGCCTATCGGCTTAAAATCAATTTTACACAAACCAAAATCATATAATGTATTATTATATTGTGTGCATTTACGAGTATGTGGTGATACACCATATTTTGTCGGGTCTAATAAATGTTTACCAACTTTTTTGCCTTTATTGGTTGAGTCCACTTTATCCAATATAATAGATACAGCTTTTAAACCTTTTTGTTTATCTTTAAATAGCGAATATACTGCTGTTTTAGATACAAAGCCTGCCCCGCCACCTAAATAAATAAGATTTCCTTTTAGTTTATCTGTAGCTATTTGTGGATACTTAGATAAAAAGCACTTTTTTTGATTTATATAGAAAGCTTTAATTGATAAAATAAGCTTATCTATATCCAATGTAAATATAGATTTATCTATTTCTAAGGTAAAATCAATTATTGTTCCCGGTTTAATACATTCCCTAAACACTGGCAGTTTTCTTTTTCTACCATCAGTAGATACATCAATTTTTTGGCATAAAATTATATCTTCTTGTTTTAATGGCTTGCTGTCACTAATTCTAAGACCTTTAAAAATATCGTTTGAAATATCAGGATTTACATTTGATTTTGTATTATAGGTATAAAAAATTGAGTCTGCTTTTTTAGATTCTCTTTTTAAATATTGCTTTCTTGACTTTTCTTCTTTTAAACCTCTCTCAACTGATAGTTCTAAATCTTTAAATTTATCAGATGCCATAAAACGAGAGTTTAAAACAGCATTTCTTATACACCCTTTAAGGGAACTACCGGGAATATATGGTAAATTATAGGCATCTTTTATACAAGTCAAAATTTGCGTATTATTTTTAATATCATCTGTTATTTTATAATTATAATCTGACCATTTTATATAATCTTCATAAGCTATATTATTCTTTTTAACAAATGCTGTCATATCTCCTTTTGACTGTCCTAATATATCATTTTCAAAAGTGTGCAGCAAATTTAAACTTTTTAGACCATCAAAAAGTTTTATAGGATTAAGAACATATATCGTATTTTTATTCTTTATATAATCAGTTCTTTCAAGCTTCACTCCACTACCAATATGTATAGGTCCAGTAACTTCAAGGCTAATATTATAAATTAAAATATTATTCAACTAATTCACCTCCAATATTATATAACATTGGTAAAGCATATCTATATACATTATGTTTACCACCTAAAACTGATGAAACATTAAATATATTGCCATTAAAAGGACTTTTAAAGCAAGAGCCTGCTTTAAAACAGTAAAAATCTTTTTTCCTTACAGGTGTATCATTATATTTTTCAGAGGCTACAAATCCACTTCTTTTAATAAGTTCAAAACTTCCACTATTTACAATAAATTCTATTTCATCATCAGAAGCCATTGATATAGACAAACTCATATATAGATTGCTTTTACTTTCAAGTCCTAATTTTAATTCGTTGGGAATATCTAAAATATCATAATCAAAGCTACCATAACCAGATGAAATTTTACCACCTATACCAGTGTATGAAAGGCTATTAATGATTTCATCAATCATATCTAATACTTTTTCATCTTCATAAGAAATAATAAAATACAATCCATAATCTTCTTTAAAACTTACTGTTCCTACACTATAAGGTAAATTATCATCATCATTTTTTATTGCAACTTTAGACACAACATTTTCCACAGTCATATCTGAAAGTATATTTGTTGCATATTCAGGATTATAATCACTTTTTATAAAAGATTTTATGTCATCTACAGGAATATAATTTAACTTTTTAAATTTCTTTTTAAGTTTTGAATTTCCCTGCTGAATTTTACTGCTATTTAATGAAATAATCGGCTTTGGAATTAACAATACATCTTTGTAATATGGAAAGGTATCAGATATTCTAAGCCCATTTTCCTTAACTAAAGATAAAAGAATATCTACTCCCTTATCACCATATAATTTAACAGCTTCAATACATAAAGCTGAAAAAAGAGTATCAGCATAAATTGTATTTGATGAGCTACTTAATCTGCCTTGTCCAAAATGTACAGGTGATTTAAACCTTAACTTAAAAATATTATAATTCATAAGGCTTCACATCCTCTAAAATCTTATTAATTTCATCTATGTATTTATCATCAAATTCTCCCACAAGTTCTTGTGCAGATAAATTTCTAAATGCAATTTTGCCATAGCCTCTTGAACCATTACCACCTAAATAGTCAAACTGCAAAAGTTTCATTGCTTCTGATAGTAATTTAATATCATTTATAATATCCGCTTCTACTTCAACATTATAAATTATATCCATACCAAAACGGCAGCCTCTTATTACTCTTTCAATTTGTCTAGGGTTTGCTACACCAGTAAATCTATCAATATTATTTTCAAATTTAGTTTCTGTATGAGTATAAATATTTAAAGCCTCCAATTCATCTTTGTTAATAATCTGCATATCTGAAAATATAAATCTGCTACTATTTGATGTACTTCCAAATATTCTTTTTATATCTTTGCAATCATCTTTATTCATTTTTTGCTCATTTGTATTATATTTATTTGCAAGCATACAACGAAGTTTGCCTTTTAAACTACTCCCAGGTATTATAGGGTCTTGAGAAATAGCATCACGAATAACAGGTGAATCCACAGCACCTATTGCTGCAAATTCTCCACATGTTCCTATATGCAGACCTGTTAAAAGTTCAATTTCACCCTTTATTAATATTTTTCCAAACATAATTTTTCCTCCTCTTATCATTCTTTTGTATAATATTTATGGTAAGCTACAAGTGCCTCCATATAATGACAAAGCCTAATTAAATCCTTTTTACTATCTCCAATAGAATCAAGATATTTAAGCATATCTGATTTTTCCAAAAGGTATTTAACATCGTTATCACGACCACCCTCATATACTAAACGCATTTTTACATATTGTATATGACTTTTTAACTCATCACCAATTTTATCACCTTTAATGTATCTTGCTTTATTATATAACTCATTTATAAGTGTTAGCATATTTCTTATTTTGTTTGTTGAAGGCTTAATATATCCTTTATCGTCCTTATAAAGTTTTTTAACAACTTCTTCAGCCTGTGCCACATAAGTTAAATCATCTAATTGTTTCATCTTCTGTCTTCCTTTCTCTAGTCATATAAATAAATATATATATTGCTGTTATAAGCTCTTTACAATCTTTTTCGTTCTGTATCCAATTATAGATATTTTTTGAGAAAATATTATAGGATTCAAGTTCTTTCTCCTTTACATTATCTCCTGTTGGTTTAAGCCTTGAAAGCAAATAGGCAAATCTTGCAATATTTAATCTATCTTTAGAATTTTTATTTCTTATAAGTTCAAGCATATTATATAGCATTGCCTTGTTATGTTCGTTATTTACAGATATATAGCTTTGTATAATCCCCAATTTTTCGCCTAAGACTTTATCTATAAATTCTTCCCAATGATATGTGTTGTTTTTATCAAAAAGTGTAACTGAATTTTTGCTTTCATTATCATATTTTTTTGCTATATCTTCAAGAATACCTGTTTTTGCTGCCATTTGTGATATAGGATATTTTTCAGTATAAAGACCAATACCTGCTGAAAAAGTAAGAGTTCCCTGTGTGAATTTTTTAAAACTATTATATAAATCTACAGCAAATCCAATAATATCATCCCATCCACCTACAATAAATAAATCATCACCACCTGAATATACTACAACAGCATTTCTTTTGTTTGTATGTTTATCTTTATAGAGATTGTATTTTCCTTTCTCAAGTAGTACATTGACATACTGTTTAAAAAAGATTGACAGTTTTCTTGAAAAAACAGAAGTTCTTGATATTGTTTCATATTTTCCGTTATCTTTTTTACTAAATCCTTCAACAAAAGCCTGTCCCAAATTGTCAACATCAGCTCTTATAACAGCTAATCTTTTTATTCCATCAGAATTTTCTATTAATTTTGAAAATTCTTTTTCATAAGAATAATCTCCTACCCAAAGATTTGTAACTACATCACTTCCTGTAACTAAAGTATTTTTAGCATAGGCTCTTATATAATCATTATTATTTGCAATTACTTTTTTCATATTATTCCAAGAATAAGCATTTAAACTATATCCAAATGGCAGTGGAACACCATTTTTATTTTTAATAATTGCAAAAAAAACAATCGTTTTTATTTATAATCATATCTGATACATTTTTTAGGCTACTACAAATACTACATTCATCATATTTATTTAATATATCAATCCGATGACAAATAGAGCATTCGCTTGAATAAATTTTCTTATTTATACTATTGAGCTTTAATATATCACTACTACTATATCTATGTAACTTTTTATGAGATATATTTTTGCTTACATCTGTAAATATATTTTTATAACTCCCCTCAGGCTTATTTTTTAAATCATTAGCAGAACAAATAGCATAACCTCCTGCAGCAAATAAACCAATATCAAAATTTTCTAAAAGCCACATATTAAGTTCTTTTTCAAAATCTAATATAATTGATTTTACCTTTTCTGTATTAGGCATAATTATATAAGTGTGTCCTCCGCCTGTATAAAGTACATTTGCTCTGCATAATTCAGCTCTTGATAATAGTTCATCTATCGATGATTCAAGTAATATTTCAAGATAAAATGACCTTGCTCTAAGCCCTTTTAATGCACTTTTAGAACTAATGTTATATATAAAATTTTGTATTCCACTTAAATCTATGCTATAAATCATAAATACATTTTTATTGTAAAAATCCTCTGATTTTTTAAATAAAATTTCTTTATAATCATAAATATTATTTTCGTCTAAATAATGTTTAATAGAAAGTGCAAAAGCTGCCGTTAATTTTAGGTGGTCATATAAGGAAATATCAACTAATTCTTTTATATTTGTAGAAGAAGGAATATTAATAAGATTTGCTTCTAAAATTTGCAACAAAGAATTTATATATTTATCGCTTATACTTATTCCTTTAAGTGAATTTTCAATATTATCAATCACTTTTCTGTAAAAATCTTCATTAAAAATTATATTATTCTCATCATTATTAATAGGATAATTTATATCATCAACAGGCATAGTTAATGGTTTATATACATAATTTTCTGAATTTCCATTTAATATATTAAATATACTTTCATAGGGAACCTCTCTAATAAAACCACCATTTTCAACTTCTTTTTCTCTCCTATCAACAGCAGCGGCTATATTATCAGCTATATATGTAATATAACAAAGAGCATTATTCTCTATATTTGCATTTTTCAACATCCCACTGTGATGGAAACGCACACAATCTAAAATATCTTTTTCATTTGAAAGCATTTTTATATTTTTTAAATATTCATATCCACTTGTACTATGATTTCTTCCATCATTATATCTATATAACAATTTTCCAAAATCGTGAAGCAAGGAACCAATGACAAGCCTTTGTTCTGTTTCTCTCACAATAATACCTCCTATTTTTTAACCTTAATTAGTCCACCCATTCCAAGAGCATTTTTAATTCCTACACCAGAATATTGCGCAAAATCTATTAACATATTTACAAGCTTAACCGTAACAGGATTACAATTTGCTTTTATTGTAATACTACCCCAAAATGAAGGGATTTTTATTCCCTCAAGACTAAAGTATGTACTTTTTAAATTGTATCTTACAATTTCTATACTACTATTTAATTCCTCAATTAATTCATCATCAAATATTTGAGTATGTTCAGAATTTTTATCATATTTTTTAATTATACTCATAAATATCATTCTTAAATCAGGATAATTAATATATCTGCCTTTACTTTTAAAAGCTGTTGGAGAAATGAGATTAAAATTAATATATCTATTTACATTTTCTGTTAAACAATTTTTTTCAAAAAGTTCATCAAAACTTGTACTATGTACATACTTATTTACTATATTAATATTTAAATCCTTGTGCTTTAAATATATACTATCCTTTTCCATAAGCATATCTATTATATTTTTACCTGCTTCATCATTTAATGTATTAACATTCCATATCCATTTTCCACTATAATTTTTACTAAAACTTTGGCTAAAAGGTCTAATTTCTGATATGTGCATTTTTTCAGCAAAATTTACATCTATATTTTCCATAATATAACCATGTAGCAACGAACCTATGTTGGTATTAAATTTAAAATTTTCCGTTTCTTCAAACTCAAACTTAACTGTTTTAATCAATATAATCCTCCTCTCCACTATTTAGATTTTATCTTTATACCATTATAAAACTATATTTGTACCATAAACCAGACAAATAATCATTAAACTCAAAATTATGCAACTGCATTTATATTGATTTTCTCAATAACACTCCTTATGCCCATCCATACAGACATATCCTCAAATATTTCAACTACACTGCCTTTATCAGTAAATGGTGATTCCATTTGTTCTTATAATTATACAATCTCATCGTTTTCTCCTTAATTTACTCATTTTTATCACTAC
>JBJFFW010000048.1:0-6694 GCA_051892075.1 Lachnospirales bacterium | reverse complement strand
TGATTCTATGCAGGTTTATAAATATATGGATATTGGTACAGCAAAAATTAAAGAAGAAGAAAAAGAGGGTATAAAGCACTATCTAATAGATGATATTATGCCTGATGAAAAATTTTCTGTAGCTGTATTTCAAAAAATGGCTATAGAGGCTTATAATGATATTATAAAATCTAATAAAACTCCTATTATGGTTGGAGGGACAGGTTTTTATCTTAATGCTTTTTTATATGACAATGATTTTAGTGATGATGAACATGATTATACATATAGAAACAAGCTTAATAAGATTTTAGAAGAAAAGGGTAAAGAATATCTTTATGATATGCTTAAAAAATGTGATAGCGAATATGCAAATACAGTCCATATTAACAATACAAAAAAGGTTATAAGAGCTTTAGAATATTATACCCAGACAGGTGAAAAGTTTTCAGACTATAATAATAGGGAAAAATTAAGAAAACCTAAGTATAACCATAAATTATTTATTCTAAATATGGAAAGAGAATTACTTTATAAAAGAATAGATAAAAGAGTTGATATAATGATTGATGAAGGTTTGGTAGATGAGGTTAAGAATTTACTTGAAAGGTATTCACCAAACTTAGTATCTATGCAAGGACTTGGATATAAGGAAATTGTAGGTTATTTAGAGGGTAGGTACAGCTTGGATGAAGCCATCTATATATTAAAAAGAGATACAAGACATTTTGCAAAAAGGCAATTAACATGGTTTAAACATCAATGTAATGGAATATGGATTGATGTAGATAAATTTAATTCCCTTGATGATGTTACAAATGAGATTATAAAGAAAATAGGAGAGTAATATGTATAAGAAATTATTAATGGAAAAGTTTGGAATAGATGAAAAGGTTTATAGTTTTTGTGCAAAAGCTGAAAGAAATGTTAAAGATAAATTTGCATTAGCAGATGAAATATCTGAATATAATCAGGCTAAAATTGTAGCAGCTATGCAAAAAAATAAGCTTTCAGAAGCTCATCTTTCAGGCACAACAGGCTATGGATATAATGATATAGGCAGAGATACCCTTGAAAATATTTATGCTTCAGTATTTAATGCCGAGGACGCTCTTGTAAGACAGCAAATTATTTCTGGAACTCATGCTTTAACAGTTGCGTTATTTGGTAATTTAAAATATGGTGATGAAATGGTTTGTATTGGAACGCCTTATGACACTTTACAAAGTGTAATTGGATATGTAAGACCTGTAAAAGGCTCTTTAGTTGATAATGGTATAAAGTATAAAGAAGTACCCTTATTAGATGACGGAACTGTGGATTTTGACGGAATAAAAAAGATTGTTACTAAAAACACAAAACTTGTAGAAATACAAAGGTCTAAAGGCTATGACTACAGGCCAAGCCTTGAAATACCGATAATAAAGAAAATAATAGATATAATTAGAACTATATCACCTGATATTATATGTATGGTTGATAATTGTTATGGAGAATTTGTTGATTATTTAGAACCAACTGATGTAGGAGCTGATTTAATGGTTGGCTCATTAATTAAAAATCCCGGTGGTGGTTTAGCTCCTGTAGGAGGATATATTGTAGGTAAAAAGGAATTGGTTGAAAATGCTTCTTACAGATTAACTGTACCAAGTATGGGTAAAGAAGTTGGTCCAAGTTTGGGTGTAACTTCGACACTTATTCAAGGCTTATTTTTAGCACCAAGTGTTGTAAATTCTAGTCTTAAAACAGCAATATTTACTTCAGAAATATTTAGTCAGCTTGGATATGAAGTAATGCCAAAGCCTAATGATAAAAGAACAGATATAGTAGAGTCCATACAGTTAAAAACTCCTGAGGCTGTAATTGCATTTTGTCAAGGAATACAAATGGGAGCTGCTGTAGATAGTTTTGTTTTACCTGAACCTTGGGATATGCCCGGATATGACTGTGATGTAATAATGGCTGCCGGAGCATTTGTTCAAGGTTCATCAATAGAATTAAGTGCTGATGCACCAATGAAAGAACCTTACACAGTATTTATGCAAGGTGGATTAACTTGGCAGCATGGAAAACTTGGTGTTATTATAGCTATTAATAATATGTATAAAAAAGGCATAATTAAGCTGTAATCTATATGCTAGTTTTCGTTAAAGTGTAGTTTTGCGAAAAGTTATATATTCCACTTCTTTATCTATTTTACATTTTAAAACATTAAAAATCCCTTTAATACTGGTATAATAAAAGTATTAAAGGGATTTGTTTTATCTTACAGGTTTATATGTATTAAATAATTCTTTTACTGAATCAAATATAGCTTTAGCTACCGCCTTTTGTCCTGATTCAGAACCCATTATAGCCGCATCATTATAATTTGTTATAAATCCAATTTCTATTAAAGATGCAGGTATATTTGATTGTCTTAAAACAATAAAGTTTTCACTTTTAACTTTTCTGTTTGTAGTTCCTAAGTTATCTAGCAAATTATCTAATAACTTTTGAGCTAAAATCTGACTTGTTAAACCATTTCCTTGGTCGTTATCTTTGTAACAGTATGTTTCTGTTCCTGTTGCCTGAGCACTTGTAGCAGAATTAATATGTATTGATATGAAGGCATCTCCTACTTCATTACCAAGGTTAGTTCTGTCATCAAATGATGGATATACATCACTATCTCTTGTAACATAACATTTAATTGTGCCATCTGAATCAAATAATTCTTTTGATTTTAAAAGCATATTAAGGGTTAAGTCTTTTTCAATTAAGCCTTGTCCGTTTGCTCCAGGGTCTTTTCCGCCATGGCCAGCATCAAGTACAATTATCTTATCATACTTTTCTTTTGGAAGCATTGGCTTTATGGTAAGTATACCATTATTATTATAAACATCAAAGGCTAAAATTCTTTTTTCATTAATAGTAATTTTAGTTTCACTGCTTGTTGAAGAAACATTTATTGTTGAAATATAATCATTATTTATATCGTATGTACCTGATGTGAAATTATTTGTATAATTTCCATATATGGTCATTGTATAGACATTATTATTATAGTCATCATAATGAGAAATTGCATTTACATTAATGGAAGAAACTTTACCAACAATAAATTCCCCTGTTTCACTATTAAATCCTGTTGATAATGAACTGCTACCTGCAGAAGATATATTTTCAGATACAAAATCAATAGTTAAAACAGTTCTATTTCCATAATTAACTGTTTTTAGCCCAACATTTTCTCTCACATTTAAGTTTATGGAAACATTATTTCCGTTTTGGTAATAAATACCATCTTTAACATAAGTACCAGATGAAAGATTGCCCTTTTCTATATTTAATTTGGCATTTTCTATGGTAATATTAAAGGCTGTTTTATCACCTGACATAATTCCATCAGGCTCTACAGGTCCACTTCCCTCTATTGTTATAGTATCTCTGCCATTGGCTGTAGATAATGTAATTTCGTCTATTTCAACAGTTCCTCTTGTTGTAGTTTCTGTTGTTGTTTCAGTAGTAGTCTCTGTCGTTGTAGTAATTTCTGTTGTTGTTTCAGTGGTAGTTTCAGTAGTTGTCTGTGTAGTGTCTGTGTTATCATTTGTAATAATATTTGCTATACGAGTGTCATTATCCCACTCAATATCAAAACCAACAGCAGTAGAAACAAATCTAAGTGGAATCATAGTTTTGTTATTTATTATTTTGGCGTTAGTCTGCATAACTGTAGCTACACCATTTACATAAGCTGTTTTTGAATTAATAGATAAAACTACCAATTTTGAGCCATAAGTGATGTATACCTGTTCTATTTCTTTTTTCCACTCAACTTTTGCACCTACATTTTCAAACACTTCTCTTGCGGGAACAAGAGTATAATTATTTAAAATAATAGGTGGCATTTGAAGATTAGTAAGATTTTTGCCATTTATAGCCACAAATACTTCTTCAGCATTATAATTATGTTTTGCATAATCATAGGTAAGAGTCATATTAATATACCTATTAGCAGCAAATACACATTGAGAATTCATTAAAAGCATACATAATAAAATTGCAATGCTTTTAAATAACTTCATCCATATCACTCTCCTTAATAATAAATTTTTCAATAGTAAATTAACCCAAAAGGCTCCTTAATTACAGTATAACATAAATTGTTACTTAAAATTCAAAATATTACTAAATGTAATAGAATTGTAACAAAAATCAGGAAAAAGCGATACAGAAAATATATTTAGTTATTAAATGTAACTATAAATTCACTTCCAACATTTTCTTCACTGACTACATTAATATTAGCATTGTGAGTTTTTATAATCCAACTTGCAATAGACAATCCTAAGCCATTTCCTTCTATTGTTTTGTTTCTGGATTTATCTGCTCTGTAAAATCTATCAAATATATGAGGTAAAGCATCTTTATTTATACCAATTCCATTATCTTTAACTGAAAAATATGGTAAATTATCCTTAAATCCAATATTTATATTGATTTCTACTGAGTCACCTTTTTTATATTTTATTGCATTTTCACAAAAAATCCACATAAGTTGTCTAATTAGATGAGCATCTCCCAATACTTCAACCTCACTATCTCCCACTACCATAGCATTAATATTATCATCTAAAACGGTTAAATCTTTAACAACATCGTATGCTATTGAATTTAGAGAGATTTTTTCCATTTTAATATCGTTTTTATTGTTTTCTGCTCTTGCAAGGAAAAGTAATTGCTGAACAAGATTATTCATATGTGTAGTTTCAGATTTTATTGACTCTATTGATTCAGTTAAAATTTCTTCGTCACTTTTTCCCCATCTGTCAATAAGATTAATATACCCCTGAATAACTGCAATAGGTGTTTTAAGCTCATGAGAGGCATCTGAAATAAATTGCTTTTGTTTTTTAAAGGATTCATCAAGTCTGCCAATCATATCATTAAATGTAACAATAAGTTTTCTTATTTCATCATTAGCTTCTGGAACTTCAATTCTTTGTTCAAGGTCATTAATGCTTATGTTATCGGCTGTTTCTGTAATATCTATTATAGGTTTAAGCATTTTTTTGCTAATGTATCTGCCTATAATATAGGCTACAAAAACAGCTATAATATTTGTTATAATAAAAATAGCGAGAAATAAACTAATCATTTTTTGCTCATGATTAAATATTCTAAAAACATCTATATTGTAAACTTGACCATTATAGAAAATTCTTCTGTGTGTAAACATATATTCTGCATTTGAAATATGTTTTATATCATAATCATTAAAATTTATTCTCCCAAAACTCGATTTTCCGGAATGATTATTAACTTCATTATCAAGTCTTGGATATAAATCAGGTTTTGCCATAGTACCTTCATTTATATTAAAATCACTTGATGAAACCTTTACTTCTATAAAATTATTATTAATTAACTCTCTGAGTTTTTCCTTTGTAATTTCTCCACCTGATTTTATATATGTTTCAACTTTATCTGTTGCATCTATAATTTCATTTCTTGAAACACTTTTATAATAAAGCCATGTGTTTCCTATAATAAAACATGAAATAACAATTAAAACTATTGAAAATAAAAATGTATAAAGTAAAGTTATTTTAGCACCTATTGTTAGTTTTTTAAATTTAAGGGTCATATTACTCATCCTTTACAAAATATCCTACACCTCTTATAGTGTGTATAAACTTCTCATTAAATCGGTCATCAATTTTTGTTCTTAGATATCTTACATATACATCAACAACATTAGTTTCACCTATGTAATCATATCCCCAAACTTGATTTAATATCTGTTCTCTGGTTAAAACTATATTTTTGTTTTCAGCAAGATAAACTAATAATTCGTATTCTCTTTTTGTAAGTTCTATTGTTTCATCATTTACAACAACGGACCTGCTGGATTTATTTATTGTCATATTTTTGATTGTGATAATGTCCTTACTGCTATTGCTTGCATCTGAGTTTCGTCTTATTGCAACTCTTATTCTTGCCAATAATTCTTCAATAGCAAAAGGCTTTGTAATATAATCATCTGCCCCACTGTCAAGTCCCATCACCTTATCAATTACCTCACCTTTAGCTGTAAGCATAATAATCGGTACTGAAGATTCTTTTCTTATTCTTCTGCAAACTTCAATACCATTAAGTTCCGGAAGCATCAAATCAAGCAAAATAATGTCGGGATTTTCAACAGTAAACAGTTCTATGCCTGTCCTGCCGTCATTAGCAATAATCACATCATAGCCTTCATGAGTAAGTTCAAGTTCAACAAATCTTGCCAGTTTTGTTTCGTCTTCTATAATTAACACCTTAAATTTATCCTTCATAAATTTCCCTCCCAAATAAAAAACTGCAAACGAATTTATCATTTGCAGTTAATATACAATTATAGCTTTAAACCTTAATTAATGATAAATTAGAATTCAATTAAAATTACAATGTGTCAGGCTCTGGATATTCAACACCAAAGGTATCTACAGTTGCTTTTTTAATAATTTGGTCTTCATAAGGTCTGTCATAATAATCAGTTTTGGTTTCAGCAATTTTATTTACTACATCCATACCTTCAATTACTTTACCAAAAGCAGCATAAGAGCCATCAAGATGAGGAGATGTTTTATTCATAATAAAAAACTGTGAGCCTGCTGAATTTGGCATAGCGCTTCTAGCCATAGAAATAACACCTTCAGTATGTTTAAGATTATTTTCAAATCTGTTTAAG
>JBJFFW010000047.1:0-6721 GCA_051892075.1 Lachnospirales bacterium | reverse complement strand
AATTTAATATCAAGCCAAATACTCATCTCATTTATGTACTTTACATCAAGTTCCATCCATTCTTCAAAGCCTATATTACTTCTGCCCATTACCTGCCAATAACAAGTAAGTCCTGGCTTAACAGCTAATCTCTGCTTAGCAAAATCGTCATATTCCACAACTTCATTTGGAAGGGCAGGTCTTGGACCTACAATAGACATATCACCTTTTAAAATATTCACAAGCTGTAAAAGCTCATCAATACTATATTTTCTAATAAATTTACCAACTTTTGTTACTCTTGGGTCATCTTTAATTTTAAAAACAGGACCGTCAGCTTCGTTTTGTTCTTCTAGCTTTTTTAAAATAGCTTCAGCGTTAACACACATTGACCTAAATTTATACATATAAAATTCTTTTCCATTTTTTCCAACTCTCTTTTGACAGAAAATTATAGGTCCCCTAGATTCAACCTTAATAGCAACAGCTACAATGAGCAATAATGGTGATAACACTATTAATGCTAATCCGGAACATATAATATCCATTAATCGTTTAAAAAAGAAATAAAATGGTCTGCATTTCATATCGACTCTAATCCCTTCTTTTGCAGTTATATGATTATTTACAGCTTCCATTATAGCCTCCATTAATTTACACAAACTTACAATTATTAATCTCCATACATTATATCACTACTTTTTATATTTGTAAACAAAAAAATTAATTTTTTATTAATATTATCACTCATAATAAATATGTTAGATAGAATTAAAAAAAAGATATAGGACATCATTGTCCTATATCCTGAATTTGTATAATATTACTAAGTTCATGGGCTATAATATACTTATTTGTTTTAATACAAAGCATATTTTTCTCATTTCCCCCTATAAATTCACCTTCAAAATTAGTGTTTGCTGTAGTGGTAATCTTAATTTTCATACCCCTTGTATACTTTCTTCCCTGAAAACTAATTTCAGATATTGGAAACATTTTATAGCATTTTGACATAATATTATTAACATCTAAAGCACCTTTACTTTGTGCAAGTTTTTTTGCGTTAACAAAAATCTGTCTGACTTTAAGCATATTATTAACTATAATTGTTAAACACAATGCCAAAATTGCAGCATATAAAATTTCTTCTGTTGAAATTGGTAAATCAGCTAACATATACAACCCCTCCTATAAATTAATTCTACCCTAACTAGTGAAAGATTATATCACATTATATTATATTTTGCAACAGTTATTTAAGAATTATTTATTATTTATTTTCCATTCAAGATGATTTACAAATTGCTTTGCTGTTCTTCCTGACATTCCTTTTTGCTGAAGCTCCCATTGCATAGCTTGATTTTTAAGTTCTTCTTCACTTATTTCTATGCCTCTTTCCTTTGCAAGACCTGTTACAATATTTACATATTCTTTTGGTGTTGGCTTTGGATAGGTTATTGTAATTCCAAATCTGTCTGATAATGAAAGCTTTTCATTTAGGGTGTCTGCTGTATGAATTTCAGCGTCCTGACTGCCTGTAGCTCTGTCTGTCCATTTTTCCTGAATTAAATGCCTGCGGTTACTTGTGGCATAAAATACTACATTGTCAGGTTTTCCTTCTGAACTGCCTTCTAATAGGGATTTCATATATTTATACTGTATCTCTCCTTCATCAAAGGATAAATCATCGATAAATATTATAAACTTTCTTCCTCTTGGTCTTAAATGCTTTAATATTTCTGGAAGAATTGCTATTTGCTCTTTTGTTATTTCTACTAATCTTAAACCTTCATCAAAATATTTGTTTACAAGTGCCTTTACTGATGATGACTTTCCTGTTCCCCTTGCTCCCACTAAAAGTACATTATTTGAAACATAGCCATTTATAAATGCTAAAGTATTATCAATTAAAGTCTTTGTTTGAGCCTCATAGCCAATAAGATTATCAAAGGTAATAGGGTCCGGATGTTCTATTCCTACAAGCTTATTTTTTTCTTCGTTATATCTAAAGGCTCTATAAACTGATACATCTCCACAGCCATACTTATTATGAAATGCTACTATATCATCTATGTTAAAGTCACAATCTATTAATTCTTTTGCTTTACTGTTAAAATTAACAGGTGTGTAATCCATAATTACCTTTAACTGTTCTGACATATACTTTGAGTCTGGTAAATCTAAAAGATTTATGTTTGCAATTTCTTTAATTGCATCTATATCCCTTTTTGCCAATTTATAAATTGAACTGTCTTTTAAATTACAGCCGTTTTCTGCCATTAGTGTAAAAGTATTTTCGGCTTTTAAAAGCAAATGGGTAATATAGCCTTTAAATAAATTTCCACTATATCCGTTTTCCTCTGCCATTGTTGTTAGATAAGTTATAAGATTTGCATAATCGGCGTAATTATCTTGATTTTCAATTATATTTTTTAAAATTGCTATAATTTTATTGTTTTTAAAATTCTTGTATACTACAAGTGAATTAATATTGTCGATATAGTTTGTTATCATATCTATTCCTCCACAACAGTTACCATATCATTATCTGCTCCAATAATTTCTATATCTTTAATTTTAAGAGAGTTTATTAATTTTATATGTTCTTCTTTTATAACTTGTCCTATTGCCACAACCGGTATTCCAGGTGGATATGCAATTATGCTTTCACCTGCAATTTTTCCTACAGCTTCTTTTAAAGCTACTTCTTTTTTAGGTAAATAAAATACCTGTCTTGGCGTAATATTAGCTAAATTAGTATTCTTAAATGTGTATGGTACTGCTTCTATAAATTGTCTGCTACATTTTTTATCAATATCACATATTGCTTTTGCAAATTTTATAATTGCTTTTGGTGTGTCGGCTACTGAGGTCATGGCAATTATGTGGTGAGGACCGGCAAGCTCAATTTGTATGTTATATTTTTCTAAAAGTATATTTGCTAAATCTTTGCCTGTCATATCGGTTCTTACCATTATTGTAAACTTTCCGATATCTATGTCATCTATGCCATATTGTCCTTTAAAGCTGTCACTCATAAGCTTTAAACTTTTACAATGTGATAAAAGATGCCTTGCTTCCCACAAAGTTTTGGTGTATACTGTCATTAAATTTTTATCTCTAACAAGCAAATCTCTCATATAATCAAGAGATGCCATTAGAGGATAGGACGGAGATGTTGTAGTCATTATATGTATTGATTGAGTTAAACGGTTGATATCTACTCTTTCTCCTTTTATACTTAAAACTGCTGCCTGATTAGGACAAGGCAAAGTTTTATGCCAGCTATTTATGACTATGTCTGCTCCCTGAGAAAGAGCTGTTTTAGGAAATTTATCTGAAAATGGAAAATGTGCTCCATGGCTTTCATCTACAATTAAAATGGCATTATTTTTATGAACAATGTCAGCTAAAACCCTTATATCACTGCAAAAGCCTTCATAGGTAGGACTTGTAAGTATAACAGCTTTAGCATCATTATCTGAAAATAACCTAAAAAGATCTGATGGAATTATTCCACCACATATTCCCTCGTCATCAACCTGTGGATGAACATAAAGAGGTCTAGCTCCTGACATTATAAGTCCGTTATCTACACTTTTATGACAGTTTGAGGCAACAATAATATTATCATTCTCACCTACAACTGACATAATGGCAGCACAAACTCCGCTGCTTCCGCCATTAACCAAAAAATATGACTTATCAGCTCCAATAGCTTTTGCCATATCT
Organism: Lachnospirales bacterium; assembly: GCA_051892075.1. Classification (GTDB taxonomy): domain Bacteria; phylum Bacillota; class Clostridia; order Lachnospirales; family CAG-274; genus HGM11788. The sequence goes on along the minus strand of JBJFFW010000047.1, from coordinate 3,010 downwards.
TCTTGAGCTTTTTTAATAATTCCTGTTGGATGATGAAGATTATCTACATCACCTGTTTCAGTAATATCCCATTGATAAATTTCATCAGGTAAAATATTTTTATTTCTCTTATGTCCAGGCATATGCATAGGATATGCGTTCTTTTCCATAAGCTTTCTTAGTTTTTCATAAATTTCAGCCGACATAAACATCCTCCTATAATTTATCACTTAGCCATTAAATAACAGGTTAATTATACTACAAAGCTTATTTAATGTCAATTTATCAACAAATGGTTTACAAAATCTTAAATTTGTTGTATTGTATAATAGAGGTGATTTAATGTTTGAAAAATTATACCCCAGAGAATATCTTAATTCTGTATATGAAATTACAGTTGAAAAACTTAACAAGTTAAATATTGATACTGTTATTTTTGATATAGATAACACTCTTGTACCTTATTGGATTAAAGAACCTGATAATAAACTTATTTCTTTTTTTAAGGGACTTGAAAAAAATAATATTAAACTTGGTATTTTATCTAACAGTAAGGAAGAAAGAAGCAAGCTTTTTTGCAAAAAAATGAATATGACTTATGTTTACAGAGCAAAAAAACCTGGTATTAAGGGATTACATAAAATTGCTGAAATGCTTGATTCAAAAATTGAAAAGATTATGCTTGTAGGTGACCAGATTTTTACTGATGTTTGGTGTGCAAATAAAGCTGGTGCTTATTCTGTCCTTGTTAAGCAAATTAGCAAAAAGGACGAGCTTATTACTGCTCCAAAGCGTCCTTTTGAAAAAATTATTTTAAAGTTTTATTTTAGAAAAGAGGCTAAGAAAAATGGTTAATAATAGTGTTAAAGGTACTGCAAAAATTTTTGGTGTAATTGGCAATCCTATTCATCATTCATTTAGTCCAACTATACATAATACTATGGCACAAATTTTAAATAAAGATATGATTTATGTGCCTTTTAAAGTTAATAATGATGATTTATCTGATGCTATTAAAGGAGCTTATGCTCTTAATATTATGGGTCTTAATGTTACTGTTCCTCATAAAGTTGAGGTTATGAAAGAGCTTTGTTATATTGACAAGGCTGCAAAGGTTATAGGTGCAGTTAATACCCTTAAATATACTGAAAAAGGCTATGAAGGCTACAATACTGATGTTATTGGTGTTTATTATGCTATTAAAAATGCCGGTTACAGTGTTGAAAATAAAAAGGTGCTTCTTTTAGGTGCTGGAGGAGCTGCCAATGCCTGTGGAGTTATGGCGGCAGATAAAGGCTGTAAGGAGCTTTTTATTGCAAACAGAACTATTGAGAAGGCTAGGGCTTTAGCTAAAAGAATTAGTGATAATTATAATTGTAAGGTTACACCTGTTTCAATGGCTGATATTTATGACATTAATAGTTGTGATATTATTATAAATGCTACAACTTTAGGATTTGGAGAAAAAGAGGGTATTTCTCCTATTGAAAATACTAATTTTTATAAGGATAAAGGTGTTGAACTTGTTTTTGACGCTATATATACTCCTTGGGAAACTAAACTTTTAAAAGATGCCAGAGAGTGTGGCATAAATATAATTAATGGCTTTACTATGCTTGTGTATCAGGCTGTGGCTGCTGAAGAAATATGGTTTAATGAAAAATATGATGACAATTTAAAAGAAAGGTTGTGTCTTGAACTTGGCGATTTTTACAAAAAGGAAAAACAATAAGCTAAATATTGTATTAATTGGTTTTATGGGCTGTGGCAAGACCAGTGTTGGCAGAAAATTATCCATAAGACTTAAAAGAGAATTTATTGATACTGATGACTTTATTGTTAAAAGAGAGGGTATGAGTATTAATGAAATTTTTAATACTAAGGGAGAGGACTATTTCAGAAACCTTGAAATGGAACTTTGCAAAAGATATAGTCAGCCTAAAGGTAAAATTATTGCAACAGGTGGCGGTATAATTAAAAATGATAAAAATGTTGAAAATCTTAAAAATGGCGGAAAAATTATTTATTTAAAATCTACACCTGAACAGATTGCAATAAATTTAAAATATGATGATTCCAGACCTTTGCTTCAGGGAGGAAATAAAGAAGAAAAAATTGCTGCCATGATGGAAGAAAGACGACCTTTATATGAAAAATGTGCTGATTTTACAATAGATGTAACTGACATTGATATTGATAAAACTATTGATGAAATTATAAGGTTAATGAAAATTTAAAAAAATAGGCTTTCTGCAAAAACAGAAAGCCTATTCTTACTTATTAATATTTTCTATTGCATTCATGGCTGCGTCCTGTTCGGCCTCTTTTTTGCTTTTGCCTTTACCTTTTCCAAGTATTTTGCCGTTGCAGCTTACGGAAGCCTCAAAAATTTTATTATGGGCAGGACCGGATTCATTTATAATATCATATTCTATTACAGCAGATGAATCCTTTTGTAATATTTCCTGTAGAGAAGTTTTAGAATCAAGAACTCTAGGAGTTGAAACTGTAGCCTTAATTTCCGGAATAAGCATATTAAGTATAAAACTTTTTGCAGGTTCAATTCCACCGTCAAGATAAATTGCTCCAATAACAGCCTCCATAGCATCAGCTATTATTGATGAACGCTCTCTGCCTCCTGTATGTTCTTCTCCTTTTCCAAGAAGTAAATCACAATTTAAGCCAATTTCTTTGCCAAGTTTTGCAAGCATAGTTTCACAAACTACATTAGCTCTTATTTTAGTAAGATTTCCTTCAGGCAAATTAGGATAGTTTTTATATAAATATTCTGCTGTAACAAAACCAAGTATGGAATCTCCTAAAAATTCTAATCTTTCATTACATTCAAGTCCCTTATGTTCATTAATATATGAGCTGTGGGATAGGGCAGTGTTTAATAAATCTCTATTTTTAAATTCATAATCTAATTTCATAAGTATATCCTTTCTAATAAAAAGTAAATACACTTAATTAATAGCTCTGTTTTATCAGAAATATTAATTAAATATACTTAAAAATTATTAATAAGAAA
>JBJFFW010000046.1:0-6784 GCA_051892075.1 Lachnospirales bacterium | reverse complement strand
TACCATATTCTTCAATTTCAGCAGGTGTACCAATAATAACGATATTGGCAATACCTTCCTTTAAAATTTTTTCAGCAGCCTCATAAGTTCTCTTGTCCATAGATTCCGGAAGAACAATAGTTTTCTTGTCTGCCTTAGCCTTTGCCATAAGCTTGTCTAAAATACTCATTTAAAATCATTTCTCCTTTCAAACTTATATTATTCTATATATACATTATAACCCCATTGGAAGATTTACACAACAATTTTTTTAAAAATTATGGTATTTTTTTTGTATATGATATATACTTATTAGGAGGTGGTTTTATGAATACGGCAATTATTGCTGAATACAATCCCTTTCACAAGGGACATTTATATCATATTAACAAAACTAAAGAAATAACAAAGGGCAATGTTATTGCTGTTATGAGTGGTAATTTTGTGCAAAGAGGAGAGCCTGCATTTATTAATAAGCATTTAAGAGCAAAGGCTGCTCTTTTAAATGGCGTTGATATGGTTTTGGAACTTCCTGTTGAATATGCTACATCAAGTGCTGATGTGTTTGCTTTTGGAAGTTGTGATATTATTAAAAAAAGTGGAATTATTGACTCTGTTTCTTTTGGGTGTGAAAATGTAGAAACAGATGTGTTTTTTAAAATTGCAAATGTTTTAAATAATGAAAGTGAAAATTTTAAAGCTACATTAAAGGAAGCTCTTTCAGAGGGTATAACTTATCCTAAAGCAAGAGAATATGCCATAGGTAAAACACTAAATATTGACACCTCTTTTTTAAACAGTCCAAATAATATTTTAGCTTTAGAATATATTAAAAACATTATAAATACAAATATTAAACCTATTGCAATAAAAAGAGTTATTTCAAATTACAATTCTAATAATATGACAGGGGAAATTTCATCAGCACAAGCCATAAGACTGGCATTAAAAAATAATGATGAAAGTGCTTATTTATCAGTTCCGGAAAATACCGTTAATATTATTAAATCAGAAAAAATAAAGGATTTAGATAATTATAGTGATATTTTGCATTTTTTACTTAGAACAAAGTCTGATTTATCAGATATTGCAGATATTACTGAAGGACTTGATAAAAGAATAATAAGTTTTTCAAAGGGACAGGCTATATCTAATCTTATAGAAGATATTAAAACAAAAAGATATACCTATTCTAAAATTAAAAGAGGAATTTTGCATATTTTATTAGATATAAAAAAATCCCATCAAGATATGACGGGAATTAAATATATAAGGGTTTTGGGAGTTAGAAAAGATAAAATAAACCTTTTATCAGAGCTTTCTAAAAATTCCAAAGTACCTGTTATAACAAAGGTAAGTGATAATAAAAAACTCCTTGAAAAAGAAATTATATCAACTGATATTTACAATATTAATAAACCTGTTGGGGAAGAATACAGAGAGCCTTTTATTATAGTTTAATATTTTTTAAAAACAGTATAGTATTTTTTTCAAAATCCTTTCTTATGCTTTTAACATAAAAACTTTCACTATGACTTGTTATCCAAGCTAAAAGCTGTATTCTTCTTAAAATTATAAAGGAATTTGAAATTTCATAATCTTCATCATCAAGATTTGAAATTTCTTTATATCCTTTATACCAAGCATCTTTTAATTTTTCAAGTTTTGGACTATCCTCCATAAAACTTAATGCCGAGGCAAGGTCTTGAATATAATAACCAAAGCCTGAATCATCAAAATCTATGGCATAAAATTTATCACCTACTATAAGATTTGTCATTCTAAGGTCAAAATGAATTAAGCCATATTTTTTTGATTTATAATTTTTTATTTTAGAAATTGCTTTATTTAAAATACTTTCAATAAAATCTTTTTCTTCATTAGTTAAATTTTTGTTATCTCTCCAATTTCCCCAATAAGCATTTTCACCAACCATATTTTTAGGTGACCATACAGGTCTTATGGGATTTTCAGGTTTTTTTGAAATATGAAGTAATGCTGATAATCTTCCACATTCTTTCATTATATTTTCATCATTATATTCCGGCTCTTTTCCCTCTATGTAGTTAAAAACTACTCCAAAATATCCATCAATTTCCCTTACTCCACCAACAGGTTTTGGCACAGGTAAATAAGAAATAATATTTAACCAACAAAGCTCTGTATTTAGTTCAGATTTTGTTCTGTAATCAGTTCTTGAAATTCTTATAATGTATAGAGGTTTTTTATTATAAGCAATATAAATTGCATTTTCAGATAATTCACAAAATTTTACCTTTAAATTAACATCAATTACAAATGCTATTTTTCTTGCAATTTCATCAAGTACAACTCTGTTTTCAAACATTTTATCTCCTTAAAATACTATAATATTTCCAACTACAGCAGAAATTAATATAAACCAAATTGGATGAATTTTAAATTTTGTCATTCCAATATATAAAACTACAGCAAATATAATGGACTTAATTTTAAAAAGACCTAAAAAATCTCCACCACTTAATGCCTCAACATTTAAAAGAGCCTCTTTTATAACCAAAAATCCTGCTGCCACAATAAGACCTATAGATGCAGGCCTTATTCCGTAAAATACCTTGTCAACTGTAGGATTGTCCTTAAATTTATCTAAAAATTTTGCCACAATTACAATTATAATTACAGAAGGTGCAACAAGACCTAAAGTTGAAAGTATTCCTCCTGGAATTTTTGCTATTGTATAGCCAACATAGGTTGCCATATTAACTCCCAAAGCACCTGGAGTTGACTCAGATATGGCAACCATATCAAGTAAAGAGCTGTTATTTAGCCAATCAGGATGAATATTTGAAAGATTATACAAAAACGGAAGTGTGGCAAGTCCTCCACCTACAGCAAAAAGACCTATTTTAAAAAATTCATAAATAACAAGAAGTAATTTTATCATTTTTTATTTTCTCCTTTCCAGTTACTTATAACAAGTCCTGCAATTCCAGATAAAACAACAAAAACTATAGGACTTATATTTGTAAAAGTTGAAAGCAAAAATACTATAACACAAATTCCAATTCCGATTTTATCCTTTACTGCGTTTTTCCAAAGTTTAACTGTAGCATTTACAATAAGTACAGCAACACAAATTCTTATTCCCGTAAAAGCTCTTGCTACAACAGGTATATGAGCAAAATTAGTAAGCAAGCTTGCAATTATAATTATAATAATTAAAGACGGTGTTACAAAGCCTAAAGTTGCAGCAATAGCACCTTTAATTCCATATAATTTATTGCCTATAAAAGTAGAAGTATTAATTGCAATTACTCCAGGAGTACATTGACCTATGGCATAATAATCAAGTATTTCCTCCTCTGTAGCCCAACCTCTTTTTTCAACTATTTCTCTTTGAATAATAGGAAGCATTGCATAGCCTCCTCCAAAGCATACAGAACCCATTTTAGCAAATATAAAATAAAGCTCTATAAGTTTTTTTATGGTACTCACTTTATTTCACTCTCCATTTCATCTAAAATATTTTTAAATACTTTCATGGCATCTTTAATAGGTTCAGATGATGTCATATCAACTCCTGCACCTTTTAAAAGGTCAATAGAATATTTTGATGAACCGCCTTTAAGGAAATTAATATAATCTTCCTTGCCATTGTAATTTAAAATTTTATCTGAAAGAGCAATAGCTGCACTATAACCTGTAGCGTACTGATATACATAAAATGCAGTGTAAAAATGAGGTATTCTTGCCCATTCCCACTTTATTTCTTCATTTGAAATTATATCATCACCATAATATTTTTTGTTAAGATTATAATAAATTTCACTCATATTATCAAAGGTTAAAGCCTCACCTTTTTCAGCTAAAGAGTGAGTTGCAAGTTCAAATTCGGCAAACATAGTCTGTCTGAAAAGTGTACCTCTAAACTGGTCCATAAAATGATTTAAAAGATATAATCTCTTGTTTTTATCTGTAGTGTTCTTTAAAAGATACTGCATTAATAAAGCTTCATTTACAGTAGAGGCAACCTCTGCCACAAATATAGTATAATCTCCATAAACAACAGGCTGATTATTCCAAGTGTAATAAGAGTGCATAGCGTGACCCATTTCGTGGGCAAGGGTAAATAAAGAGTCAAGATTATTTGCAAAATTTAAAGACACAAATGGGTGAACTCCATAAGCTCCCCAACTGTAAGCACCACTTCTTTTTCCTACATTTTCATAAATATCAACCCATTTTTCTTCATTAAGAGCCTTTTCTAAAATACTGCAATATTCCTCTCCCATAGGCTTTAGAGCTTCAAGAACGGTTTTCTTTGCCTCATCATAGCTTATAGGACTGTCGCAATCAGAAACCAAAGGAGTATACATATCATACATTGATAAATCATTAAGTCCAAGCATTTTCTTTCTAATTGAAATATATCTGTGTAAAAGATGCAGATTTTCATTAACTGTATCAATAAGATTATAATAAACAGAATTTGGAATATTATTTACAAAAAGCATAGAGCTTAAAGAGTCCTTATAATTTCTGACTTTTGCATTAAATACATCTTTTTTAACAGAAGATGAGTAAATTGCTGAAATTGTATTTTTCTGTTTATAATAAGTTGCGTAAAGTTTTTCAAAGGCATTTTTTCTTAAAACTCTGTCGCTGCTTTCAAGTAAAGAAGTATAACTTCCATGAGTAAGTTTATGACTTTCTCCATTAGAATCTAAAACCTCTCCAAAATCTATATCAGCATTATTTAACATATAAAAAATATTTGAAGGAGCTTCGGCAATTTCATAAACCTGTGCAATAAGCTCCTCTTTATCTGCAGATAAAATATGCTCCTTATTTCTTAAAATATCCTCAATATAGTGCTTATACATTTTAAGGGATAAATTAAGCTCATCTTTTAACATAGTTTGTGGCATAGCTAAAATTGCAGGTTCAAGGAAAGATAAAGAAGAACTGTAAAGAGTAATAAGTCCGTCAGCCTTATCTGTAAGCTCCTGATAAAATGTGTTTGTGCTGTCCTCATTTGCTTTAAGATTTGCATAAACATAAACTCTCTCTACAAGTTTTGAAATTTCATCTTTTTTATTTAAACACTCACATAAATTTTTTACGCTAATATTTTCACTATATACTTTAAATTCATTAATTAGGCTTTTACACTTATCAAAATCTTCTCTCCATTTCTCATCTGACTCAAATAAATCTTCGATACTCCACTTAAATTCCTTCTCAACTTCGTTTCTTTTTAAAATTTTTTTCATTTTAACAAAAAATCTCCTTTTTAGTTATTGTAATCTTTCAAAAAAAATAGTATAATCTAATTATAATACTTATTTAGGAAAAGTAAACCTTAAATTTACTTGAACGGAGGGGTTTTTTATGGCATTAAAAGTTTTATTTGTAGCATCTGAAGTATCACCTTATGCTAAGAGTGGTGGTCTTGGCGATGTTGCTGGTTCTCTGCCAAAGGCTTTACTTGAAAATGGTGTTGATGTAAGAGTAGTATTTCCAAAATACCGTACTATTAAAGACCAGTATTTAACAAAATGCGAATACATTACATCATTTGATGTTTCCCTTGACTGGAGAACTCAAAAAGCTGACATCTTCACATTAAGAGGAGATGTTCCAACTTATATGATTGGCAATGATTTCTATTTTGGTCGTGCAGGATATTATGGCTATGGCGACGACAATGAAAGATTTGCGTTTTTCTGTAAGGCAGCTATTGAATTTTTAGATTTTATTGATTTTGTGCCTGATGTTATTCATTGTAACGACTGGCAGACAGGTCCTATCTGTCTTTTTGTTAAAGATGTTTATTCTAGGATTACTTGTTTTTCTAAGATTAAGACTTTGTTTACTATTCATAATCTTCAGTATCAGGGTATGTTCCCAAGAGATACTATTAGAATGATGGGTCTTGATGAAGGATATTATTTTACTAATGATAAACTTGAATATTATAATATGGCAAGTTATATGAAAGCAGGTCTTTTATACAGCGATGCTATTTCTACAGTTAGTAATACTTATGCTTATGAAGTTCAGACACCTCAGTATGGATATGGTCTTGACGGTGTTTTAAGATGCAGAAATAATAAGCTTTTTGGTATTGTAAACGGTATTGATTATGATGCTAATAATCCTGCTACAAGCAAGAAGATTTATACAAACTTTGATGCTGATAATATGGCAGGCAAAACTGAAAACAAACTTAAATTACAGGCTGAACTTGGACTTCCTCAGAGAGCCGATGTTCCTGTAATCAGTATTATTTCCCGTCTTGCTGACCAAAAGGGTATTAACCTTGTGCTTCAGGCAGCTTATGACTTATTAAATAGAGATGTTCAGCTTGTTGTTCTTGGTACAGGTGAATATCATTATGAAAATATGTTTAGAGATTTAGCTTATCGTTATCCTGATAAGGTTAGTGCAAATATTTTATTTGACGATACTCTTGCTCAGAAGATTTATGCTGCAAGTGATATGTTCCTTATGCCAAGCTTGTTTGAACCTTGTGGTCTTGGACAGCTTTTCGCTATGAGCTATGGTACTGTACCTATTACAAGAACTACAGGTGGTCTTGTTGATACTGTTCATCATTTTAACGCTGATACAGGTGAGGGTAACGGCTTCCAGTTCCAGGATTATGATGCAGGCGGACTTTTATGGGCAATTAATGAAGCTCTTAATGTATATTATAATAAAGAGCTTTGGGATAAGGTTGTTCAAAATGCAATCCGTACAAGATTTTCTTGGGAGGATTCAGCTAAGAAGTATATTGAAGTTTATAAATCTCTTTTGGATTAAT
>JBJFFW010000045.1:0-6873 GCA_051892075.1 Lachnospirales bacterium | reverse complement strand
AATGAAATTGATTTTAATGATTATTTTGACTCTATACCTTGTTATATTTGTATTTTTGCTATGCCATTTTTCTATAGTATATCAGAGGGTATTGCAATGGGAGTAATTTCTTATGTTGCACTTTACTTAATAAATCCTAATAAAGATAAAAAGATGAGTTTTATCATGTATATTTTAGCTATTGCCTTCATTTTAAAATATATCTTATTGTAGTAATTAGAAATTTATGTTTTTCTGGGTTTTATAAAAATTTACCCAAAAATACAACATATTTATCATATAATAACTTGACAATTATGCAAAAAAGTAATAAAATAGTAGAGAGCATTGTGTGTAAATGTGCATTAATACACACAATGAGCTATTATTTTGTGCAAATTTTACATATTTTTGCACCTGAACTTTGAAAATTTAATAGGAGGTGTCTTATGCTCGGAACAAGTATAAGCTTGTTAGTCTTTATTTGTGCCGTAGTTCTGACTGCCTTTATTTTTCTTTTTATAGGTATATTAGTAGGTAAAGCTATTAGAAAAAAGTTTGCTGAGGCTGAAATAGGCTCTGCTGAAAGGGAAGCGGAAAATATTAAGCTTGAAGCTAAAAAGGAAGCTGAAGCCGTTAAAAAGGAAATCCTTCTTGAAGCTAAGGAGGAGGCACTTAAAACTAAGAACGAAGTTGAAAAGGAAACTAAAGAGAGAAAAAATGAACTTCAGCGTTTAGAGAGAAGATTAACACAAAAAGAGGACTCTCTGGATAAAAAGTCTGCTGCTCTTGAAAGAAAAGACGATAGTCTTACAAAGAGAATTGAGGCTTTGGAGGCAGAGAAAAAAGAAGTATCCGAATTTAAGGAAAAACAGCTTGCTGAGCTTGAAAGAATATCAGGTCTTACTGTAGATGAAGCTAAGAATTATATTATTGAATCAGTAAGAGATGATGTTACTCACGAAACTGCTGTTATGATTAAAGAAATGGAAGCTGAGGCTAAGGCTGATGCTAACAAGAAGGCAAAAGAAATTATTGCCAGTGCTATTCAGCGTTGCGCTGCAGACTATGTTGCTGAGACAACTGTGTCTATTGTGAATTTACCAAACGATGATATGAAGGGTCGAATTATTGGTCGTGAAGGTAGAAATATTAGAACTTTAGAGCAATTAACAGGCATTAACTTTATTATTGATGACACACCTGAAGCTGTTATTTTATCAGGCTTTGATGCTATGAAAAGAGAAGTGGCAAGAATTGCCCTTGAAAAGCTTATTTTAGATGGTCGTGTTCATCCGGGTAAAATAGAGGAAATGGTTGATAAGGCTAAAAAAGAAGTGGAAGCCACTATCAAAGAAGAAGGCGAATCTGCTACCTTTGAAACTGGCGTACATGGACTTCATCCTGAACTTATTCGTCTTTTAGGTAAGATGAAATTTAGAACAAGTTATGGACAGAATGTATTAAGACATTCTATAGAAGTTTCTCAACTTACAGGTATTATGGCTGCTGAACTTGGTGTAGATGTTAATATTGCTAAGAGAGCCGGTCTTTTACACGATATTGGTAAGGCTATTGACCATGATGTTGAAGGAACACACATTGAACTTGGTGTTTCTCTATGTAGAAAATATAAGGAGTCACCTATTGTTATTAATGCTGTTGAAGCTCATCATGGAGATGTTGAGCCACAAAGTATTATTGCTGTTTTGGTACAGGCTGCTGATGCTATTTCAGCCGCAAGACCGGGTGCCAGACGAGAAACCCTTGAAACTTATATAAAGAGATCGCAATCCCTTGAGGCTATTGCAGACTCATTTAATGGAGTTGAAAAATCCTTCGCTATTCAGGCTGGACGAGAATTGCGAATTATGATAATACCGGAGGAAGTTTCTGATGATAAGATGGTATTAATGGCTAGAGATATTGCTAAGAAGATTGAAAATGAACTTGAATATCCTGGTAACATTAAGGTTAATCTTATTAGAGAAACAAGAGCTGTTGATTATGCTAGGTCCTCTAAGGCTAACTAAAATATTTGAATTTGAAAATTTAAGCTGTCGCTTTTGCGGCAGCTTTTTAAATTTTTAATTTTAATTTATCTATATTCTAATTTTTTTTTAATAAAAATAAGGTATTATATGGATAAATTAATAAAGGAGATGTTTTATATGAAAAGGAAAATAGTAATTTTGGCTGTATTGTCAACACTTGTTTTTACTTCCATTTTTGCAACAGGCTGTAGTGAAAATAATACAGATACAGTAAATACTGTTTCTAAACAGGTTGAAAACACAGAGAAAAAGGTAATGGCAAAGGTAACTGCAATTAATGGAGATACTATTACATATATTGAGTCTGATTTTTCACACAGACAAAAGGATAATGGTGAAAAACCTGAATTATCTGAAAGAAAAGAGCAAAAAGATTTAAAAACAGATGGTACTAAACCTAATGGCGAAAGACCAAGAGATATTAATATGAAATTTGACGGTGATGAAAAAACAGTAACCGTTGATGAAAGCATTATTTATACTAATGACGAAAATCATCAAAAAGTAAATGCAAAGCTTAGTGATATTACTGTAGACACTATAATTTCAGTAAAATATGACGAAAATGAAACACCTTTGGAAATTGTTATTGAACCTAATTTAGCTAATAATACAGAAAATACCACTATAACAGAATAATAGATTTTTTTCTAATCTTTTTTTCCCTCTAAAAAAGGAGCTTTATAATTTAAGCTCCTTTTTTTATTTTAAAAGCAGTTTTTTATAGCTGTTGTCAATAAATGCTGCACCTAAAGGTGCTGTTATAATTATTGCCAAAACTGCAACTGTCAATATTAGCTTTCCACACCCTAAGCCTGCTGCAAGAGGTAATGCACCAATGGCAGCTTGAACTGTAGCCTTTGGAGTGTAGGCAAGCATACAAAATAGCTTTTCTTTTTTATTAATATTTGCTCCTATTAAACATACAAATACGCCAATCATTCTGAATATAAGAGCAAATGCCACAAGTAATACTGCAAAAATTCCTGAATTTATGGCATAGCTTAAATCAACCTGACAGCCAACAAGTACAAATAATATTATTTCTCCTCCAACCCAAAGGCTGTTATATTGAGCAGAAATTTCTTTTGATATGTGGCTGTTTAGTTTAAATAATGTAATTCCCATTACCATAATTGATATAAGTGATGATATTGAAATGTAATTTTCAAGTTTTGTTTCAATTTCAAGTAAGAAAAATGAAACTGCAAGTAAAATAATTGTTTTAACAGTAAGTTTAATATTGAAATTTTTAAATAAAATATTTATAACTATTCCTGTTATAATTCCTAATATAATTCCTAGAATAATTGATAAAGGAATTTCAACAAAGGTAAAAGCTGATACACTGCCTCCTTGAGATATAGTCATAAGAGAAGTAAAAATTATAATTACAAAAACATCATCAGCAGAAGCTCCTGTTAAAATTAATTGGGGTATACTTTTTTTAGTGCCATAGCCTTCTTCCATAAGTTTTAACATTCTTGGCACAACTACTGCCGGTGAAACTGCACCAAGTACAGAGCCAAGGAGAGCTGCATCTAAATAGCTTATATTAAAAAGTTTTGGGGCAATAAGAGTAGTAGCAATAAGTTCAAAGGCTGCAGGCACAAAGCACATCATAATTGCAGGTCTGCCAACCTTTTTTAAATCCTCTATATTAAGGGAAAGTCCTGCTCTTGTAAGTATAATTACAAGGGCAAATCTTCTAAGTTCACTGGAAATATTTAAAATATCTCCTGATAATAAATTAAGACAGTAGGGTCCTATTATAATTCCTGCAGCTATCATACCTACAAGCTTTGGCAAATGCAGTTTATATGCAATTTCTCCAAGTAAAAGTCCTGATATAAAAATTAATCCTAAACTTGTTAACATTAAAAACACTCCTTTTTCATAAAAAAGAGCTGATACTCCCGTAAAAAAACAGAAGTCATCAGCTCAGTAAGCACTTTAGAAACAAAATTCAAGGGAGACAATCATTCCCTAATTTATTTAATTATTTTAAATGATTTTTTACAAAGCTCTTTAATTCACTTCTGTCAATAACAGTTTTGTGTAAAATCTCTCTCTTATCAATTCCCTTAATAGGCTCAGGAATAGGAGTACCACTAATATTTTCAAGTTCATCAAGAGCCTTAAATGGATTAATTCCATCATATTTTTCATCAATAGCCTTTAAAACATCTTTAGCAAACTTATATGGACTTGCAGTAGATACAATAACATTAGGTGTTTTGTCATTAGTCTTTGCAACATACTTATCATAAGATGCCTTTGCTACGGCTGTATGAGTATCCATTACATATTTATCATCATTAAAAAGACCTTTAATAACTTCAAAAGTTTCTGCCATTGTAGCATATTCACCTGCAAAATCATCACTTGCCTTAAATTCATACTTACCCTTATTTGATAAATCACTCATCATTTCAGCCACTTTTGTAGTATCATTTGATAAATGATAAAGTAATCTTTCAAGGTTAGAAGAAATAAGAATATCCATAGATGGTGAAACAGTTAAAATAAATTCTCTGTTAATATCATAGCTTCCAGTTGTAAAGAAGTCAAAGAGAACTTTATTGTCATTTGATGCACAAATAAGCTTATTTACAGGAAGTCCCATTTGCTTTGCATAGTAACCGGCTAAGATATTACCAAAATTACCTGTAGGAACAGTAAAGTTTAACTTATCTCCCATATTGATTTTTCCTGCCTTAACCATTTGACCATAAGCATAGAAATAATAAACAATCTGTGGAGCAAGTCTTCCTATATTAATAGAATTTGCTGAAGAAAATACATAGCCTTTTTCTTTTAACTCCGCTTTTAATTCATTATCTGTAAAAATCTTCTTAACAGCAGTCTGGGCATCATCAAAATTACCCTTAATAGCAGCAACACAAGTGTTAGCACCCTTTTGAGTAACCATTTGCATTTTCTGAACATCAGATACACCCTCATCTGGGAAAAATACAATAATCTGAGTACCCTCAACATCAGCAAAACCCTCAAGAGCTGCCTTACCTGTGTCACCTGAAGTAGCTGTTAAAATAACAATTTCTTCATTAACACCATTTTTCTTAGCAGCAGTTTTTAAAAGATATGGTAAAATTGAAAGAGCCATATCCTTAAAAGCAATAGTTCTTCCATGGAAAAGTTCAAGGAAGTTATTTTCATTATTACAGCTTACAAGGGGAGCAATAAGTTTAGTGTCAAACTTATCATCATAGGCAGAATTAATACAATATCTTAATTCTTCTTCGGTATAATCAGTTAAAATAAGCTTTAAAACCTGATAAGCAAGCTCCTGATAGCTATAATTTACAATATCTTCAAGGTTAAAATCAATAGAAGGTATCACTTCAGGAACAAAAAGACCTCCGTCCTCTGCTATACCCTTAACAATAGCCTGACTGGCTGTTACATAGTTTTTATCGCCTCTTGTACTTTTAAACATAATATTCATAGTAAAAACCTCTTTAGTTAAATAGTTTAATATAATAAATTGGTATTTTATAATTGTATAATAATTCAGGCTATTTGTCAATTATTTTTATAATAGTATTATTTTAAAAAAAATTTATTCTTTTACTTGTTAATTTTTTTTATTCAATGTATAATCAAAGTAAATAAATTTATATGGAGGTATACTATGAAGTGTCCATTTTGTGGAAAAGATGATACAAAGGTAATAGATACAAGAAATATGGATGATAATTCGGCTATTAGAAGAAGAAGATTATGTGAGGCTTGTGGAGCAAGATTTACAACTTATGAAAGAGTTGATATTATGCCTTTGCAGGTTGTTAAAAGTGATAATACAAGAGAGCCTTTTGACAGAAATAAGGTTATGAAAGGTATAATGATGAGCTGTAACAAAAGACCTGTTTCAGCAGAGATTATGGAGGAAATGGTTACAGATATTGAAAATACTGTTGCAAATTCTCTTAAAAAAGAAATATCTACTAAGGAAATCGGCGAGTATGTAATGGATAAATTAAAAGATGTAGACGAGGTTGCCTATGTAAGATTTGCCTCTGTTTACAGACAATTTAAAGATATTGACAGCTTTATGAATGAACTTGGTAAATTATTAAAAGAAAAAAAGTAAAATGAAAGTAAAAAAGATTGACAAAAAATTAACTATATTGTATACTCTATAGTATGTCGAATTTGGAGGGATAATGTTTATGGATTTATTTATTTGTGTGGGAAGTTCATGTCATCTCAAAGGCTCAAAAAATATTATTAATAAACTAAGTAAGCTTATTAATGATGAAAATATGCAAAATGATGTTATTATTAAAGGCTCATTTTGCCTTGGCAAATGCAGTGAACATGGAGTTTCCGTAAAATTAAATGATGAAATTTATTCATTGGAAGAAAAAGATATTGATTATTTTTTTAAAAACAAAATTTTACCTTTTAAAAAATAATGTCAGGGGGACTTTAAATGGGCTACATCAATGTTAGAAAGGCTAATTGTAAAAATTGTTACAAATGCCTTAAAAATTGTGTTGTTAAAGCAATTAAATATGAAAATGAAAAAGTTGAAATTTTAGAGGACTTGTGTATTTTATGTGGTGTCTGTATGACTACCTGTCCCCAGAGAGCTAAAAAGGTTAATAATGACATTTCTAAAATAAAATCCTATGTTGAAGACCCTGATATAAAAACTGTAGTAAGTCTTGACCCAAGTTTTGTTGCTGCTTTTGGTGAAAATTCAATTTATATTCCATGGGCATTAAAGGAGCTTGGCTTTGATTATGTTGAAGAAACAGCTATTGGTGCAAAATATGTTACAAGAGAGTATTTAAGACTTATTGAGGAGGATAAA
>JBJFFW010000044.1:0-6913 GCA_051892075.1 Lachnospirales bacterium | reverse complement strand
TATAGTTATTTCCCTCTACATTTATTGCTGATACTTCTTTTATATTTCCATTTACACTTACAGGAAGATTATTTAATTTGTTATTTAATATAAGAAGTTTAGTATCAGGATTATAATCCACCTTAAAATCAGCATTTTCAAGCTCTCTAAGATTTATAAATGTATGACCCTCTTTAACTATTTTATCAATTTTAATATCTTTGCCATTTATTTTAATATTGCCTGTTTCAACCATTTCATCGTCCTCCCCGGATAATTTATATAATATTTTTTCTTTAAAATTATTCCATTTTTTATTGTCTATAAAAGGTGCAGGGCAATTTTTATGAGTAATATCATAATGCCTTAGAACATTTTCAATTTCAATATTATATTTATCCATAAGGTATGCTATAAAAGATATGGCATTTTCTTCAACTTCTTTTTTAAAATAATATTCCCCATCTTTTTTCACTGAACAAAGCTCCACTCCTATTGAATTAGAATTTCTGCAATAAGGGTGATAATACTTTACTCCTCCACAGTGATAGGCAACATAATTATCATAGACACTTTGTAAAACCATATTTTCATCTATAAAATAATGGGCCGAAGTTCCTGTAACATTCCTTGCAAAATATTTGCCGTTTCCAATAGCTGTATCTCCATTATTAGCTGTAAAGTGTACTACTATATATTTTATTCTGCCAAGGTTTCTTTTACTGCCATAATTGGCAGCTTTAGCAATGTATGTATCAAATTTCAAATTTAACTCCATACAATTACTCCTTTTTGCAGTTTTTACACTCTTTTAAATAATTATCAGCTTTAATAGCCTCTTTTGTAAATGAATTATTCTTCCACCAGCTCCATAAAGATGCCAAAACTGTAACAATAACAGATACTATGTTAGTTATATCAGCATCATCAAAGGGCAAAGGATTGTATCCAAGGCAAACTATAATCTGATTTATTAATGCTATAATAAGTATAATTGTTCTTATAATAGTAGATTTTTCAATCTTATCCATAGCCATCCCTCCTAAGATATACTATTACAGAAATATCTTATTTGTGACAGCTTTAATTTATTACTTTCTTATAATTTTAATGGAATTTACTACAGCTATAAGGGCAGTACCAACATCAGCAAAAACTGCCAGCCACATATTTGCAATACCAAAAACTGCAAGAATAAGCACAATAGCCTTTACCGTAACTACAAAAGCCACATTTTCCTTACAAACTTTTAAAGTATATTTTGAAGACTTTACAGCTTCCGGAATTTTACTTAACATATCGTCCATTACTACAACATCAGCAGCCTCTATTGCCGCATCAGAACCTATACCACCCATGGCAATACCAATATCAGCCCTTGCAAGTAGTGGTGCATCATTTATACCATCACCAACTGCTGCAACAGTTTTATATTTTTTACAGATTTCTTCAAGCTTATTTACCTTATCCTCTGGTAAAAGTTCTGAATAAACATCATTAATTCCTACATTTTTTGCCACATCTTCTGCAATTTCTTTTTTATCTCCCGTAAGCATAAATATATTATTAATACCAAGGTCTTTTAATTTTTTTATGGCATTTGGAGAGTCCTCCTTAATTTTATCTGAAACATTTACATAGCCTAAAAGCTTATTATTTAAAGCTACAAATACATTGCTTTTTGTAGAAACTCTTATACCTAATTTTTCCATAAGTTTATGACTGCCTACAGAAACAGTATCACCATTTGTTTTAGCTGTAATTCCAAAGCCTGCTTCTTCCTTTAAATCAGAAACCTCAAATTCCTCTCCCATATATTCCTTTGCTATAGCCTGTGCTATAGGGTGTGTTGAAAATTTTTCAAGAGATGCTGCATATTTAAGAGTAATATCGTCAGTATAATCTGTAACCTTAAATCTACCCATTGTTACAGTTCCCGTTTTATCCATTGCAATAGCATCAAGCTCTGCTAACTGCTGTAAAAAATTACTTCCTTTTATAAGTACACCTTTTTTACTCATAGCACCTAAACCACTAAAAAATGTAAGAGGAATAGACACAACCAAAGCACAAGGACAAGAGGATACTAAAAACACCAAAGCTCTGTAAATCCACACATCTCTATCATAGCCTAAAATAATTGGCACAAGAGCCAAGACTACAGCACCAATAACAACAATAGGTGTGTAAATTTTAGCAAATTTTGAAATAAAGCTTTCTGTTTTGGATTTTTTGCCTGCTGAATTTTCAACCATATCAAGTATTCTTGCAACAGTTGACTCCTCATATAATTTTTCAGCTTTAATTTTTATTATTCTGTCCTTATTAATAGAGCCACTTAATACATTATCCCCTGTTCTTTTTTCCACAGGCACACTTTCACCTGTTAGAGCCTGCATATCAAGATTTGTATTTCCCTCAACAATTACTCCGTCAACAGGAATTTTTTCACCGACTTTAACTACAATTATATCTCCTATATTAATTTCATTTGGCTCTTTTGTAATTATTTTATCATTTTCAATTACATTTACACTTTCAATATTTAAGCTCATTAAATTTTTAATTGACCTTTTGGATTTGTCAACAGCTAAATCCTGTAAAAATTCGCCAATCTGATAAAAAAGCATAACTGCTACGGCTTCATTGTATTCACCAATTACAAAGGCTGCAATAGTTGCTAAACTCATAAGGAAATTTTCATCAAAAAGATTTCCCTTTAAAATATTTTTAATGGCTCTAATTACAACATCATAACCAAAAATCACATAACTTAAAATATAGCATACTACTGAAATATGAGTATTTGAAATAAATAAACCTCCAAAAAACAGCAAAGCACCTAAAACAAGTCTTATTAAAGCTGTTTTTACAATATTTTTTTCTGTATTTTCTTCTTTAATATTAGAATTTCTAAGTCTGGTATCTACTCCATCTTCAATACTGTCAACAATTTTTTTAACAGTTTTAAGCATAGTTACATCATCTATATCAGTTTCAATATTCATATTTTTATTAATAAAATTAAACTCTACAGATTTTACCTCAGGAAGTTTTCTTACTTCCTCCTCAATTTTTCCAGCACAATTTGCACAATTTAAGTTTTCAAGCACAAGTTTTACCATAAACTAAACCTCCTCATAACCATTTTTGTGAAGAATATGCTCAATACCCTTTTCAAGAAGTATTGACACATGCTCATCATCAAGAGAGTATATAACATTTTTACCCTCTTTTCTGAATTTTACAACATCATTTTGTCTTAAAATTCTAAGCTGATGAGATATGGCTGACTGACTCATACCAACTTCATCAACAATTTCGCTTACACCTTTTTCACCTTTGAAAAGGACAAATAATATTTTAAGTCTTGAAGAATCCCCAAAAATCTTAAAAAAATCGCCTAAATCATAAAATAAAGTATCGCTAAATTTTTTATCTTTCACAATATCGCCCCTTAAATATATGAACAATCATTCATATATAAAATAAAAAATATATGAACAATCAAATGAATAACTGTTCATATATTTAATATAGCATACATATATATCCTTGTCAATAGTAATATAGAATTTTTATAAATCACCAAAAATAACAGGTAATTTTTCCTTTAATTCATTAAGTAACATATTTGAAATTTCTCTAATTTGAGGATGAGCTCTTTCAGAAGTTCTAAGCTTAAAATAATGACGCCATTCTCTTAAATTCATAGTAACTACTATTTCAGTTTTTAAGCTGTTTGGCAAAATACTTCTTGCTTCTTCAGGCTTTGCTCCCATTTCAATAAGTTTAAAATATTTTTCTTCAATATCTTTTAAGGATTCTTTAAAAACTTCCATTTTAGCCTTGCCATCTTCAGTATTTTCATCCCAGAAACAAGGCTTAATAAATGTAAGCTCATTACCGAATTTGTCATTAGTGTAATTACAATATCTTGTGCTTTCTTGAGAATAGCTTGCTATTCTGTGGCGTACAAGTTCATGGGTTACACCTCTGTCGCAAATAAATCTTACAGTAATTTTTTCATGCTCAATTACAGATTCGTGTCCAAGCTTTAAAATATTTGAAATAAATTTTTCAGCACTGCCGTCACTTATATTATGCTCACTTTTATAACAGGTTCTTCCTGCTCTTTCAATAGTTCTCATAATTTTTAAGGCATCTATTTCTTCTTCAATAACATAATATGGTTCAATTATTCTCATATTTTTCTCCTTACATTTCTCTCCTGCCCTCTAAGGCTCTTGAAAGAGTAACTTCATCTACATACTCAAGGTCACTGCCTACTGGCACCCCATGGGCAATTCTTGAAACCTTAACTCCCATAGGCTTAATAAGTCTACTAATATACATAGCTGTAGCCTCTCCCTCTACAGTAGGGTTAGTGGCAATTATAACCTCTGAAATGGAGTCATCAATTCTCAAAATAAGCTCCCTAAGCTTAATATCCTCAGGACCAATATCTTTTAAAGGAGAAATAGCTCCATGTAAAATATGATAAACTCCCTTATACTCCCCTGTTTTTTCATAGGCTGCCATATCTCTTGGGTCTTCAACAACCATAATTGTAGACTTATCTCTTTTTTGATTGTCGCAAATTCTGCAAGGGTCAGAATCAGTAAGATTACAGCACACAGAGCAATATTTGACTTCCTTTTTAGCCTTTATAATAGCATTTGATAAAGCCTCAGCCTCAGAAGGAGGCATATTTATTATATGAAAAGCCAGTCTTTGTGCCGATTTTCCTCCAATACCCGGAAGTCTTGAAAGCTGTTCTATTAAGCTGTTAATTGGATTTCCATAATAATTATTCATACTAACTCCTAGAATAAGCCAGGCATACTTCCGCCAAGTCCTCCGGCAATACCGCTAATTGCTGATGAACCTGCCGCCTCAGCCTGTCTTATTGCTTCATTTACAGCAGTCATAACCAAATCCTGAAGCATTTCAACATCATCAGGGTCAACTACATCTTGTGCTATTTCAATAGACTTAATTACTTTTTTACCTGTTATAACTACTTTAACAGCTCCACCACCACTTGTTACTTCAAACTCCTTTGTTTCAAGTTCCTGTTGAGCCTGTTCCATTTGTTTCTGCATTCTTTGAGCCTGCTTCATAAGATTATTCATATTCATACCGCCGAAGCCACCGTTAAATCCTTTAGCCATTTATTAAATCCTCCATAAAAAATTAATTACACTTATTATATATCATATTATAATAAAAATCAATTATAATCTATATTAACTTTAATACCCAGAATATCAAAATCTCCCGGTTCAAATTTTTTCATAGGCTTTTCCTTAAAGCCATAAAGCTCCTTATTTCTTTGGTTAAATCTGGTTTGATCAACTAATTTAATATTAAATTCTTTGTTAAAATATTTTTCAATTTCACTTTTTACATTGTCATAAACCATATCAAGATAATTTAAAGCTCCATTATTTGAACAAACAATAGTTAAAACCTCATCTTCTAAATAAGATGGTCTTGTATGGGCTTTAAGGTGAGCCTTAATCATACCGTCTGAAACCTGATTTACAAATCTTCTCCAGTTGGCACAAACCTCCTTAATATCCTTAGGTATAGCCATTTCCTTTGCCTTTATTTTTTCTTCTTCACCAATATCATTAGCATTTTCTTCAGTTTCTTCTGTTTTCCTACTTCCAAGCTCTCCATTTTCAGCTAATGCCTCAATATTTTTAAGCCTTTTCATAAGAGAGCCAATATCACTTTTTACAACAGGATTACAACACTTTACACAGCACACCTCAAGCAACATTCTTGGATTAAAGCTTTGTTTAAGCTGTGGAATTAAGGCTGAAAATTCATTAATTAAACTTAACAAATATTCATATCCTATATCTTTACCCTGATTTCTCAATTTTTCAATATATTCATCAGAATAATTTAAAGCATTGGAGCTGTTTTCAACTGTAACAGCCAACAAAAGATTTCTAAAATGTGATATCATATCATTTGAAAACTGAATAATATCTCTGCCCTGCAAAGCAATTTTATTAATAATATCAAGACATTTTCCTGTTTCATTATAATTCATGGCATCACACATTTCAAAGAAAACATCATTTGAAACAGAACCAAGAACATCTCTTACCATATCAAGAGTAATATCTTTATCATAATAAAAGCTTAAACACTGGTCCAGGATACTTAGAGCATCTCTCATTGCACCATCTGAAACCTCTGCAATATATTCTATGGCATCATTTTCAACTACTTTACCTTCAGATTTCATATATTCCATAAGTACAAGGGACATATCCTCCTTTGTAATTCTATGAAAATCAAATCTTTGACATCTTGAAAGTACAGTTACGGGAAGTTTTTGAGGGTCTGTTGTAGCAAGGATAAAGACAACATATTCAGGAGGTTCTTCCAGAGTTTTTAAAAAAGCATTAAATGCTGATACTGAAAGCATATGTACCTCGTCAATAATATAGACCTTATATTTTCCCTCTGTAGGCGGATATTTTACACTGTCTATAATTTCTCTTATATTTTCAACACCGTTATTACTTGCAGCATCAATTTCAATAACATTCATAGACTTGTTGCTTAAAATATCCTCGCATACCTTACATTCATTACAAGGCTTTGTAGTATCTGATTGGCAATTTATGGCTCTTGCAAAAATTTTTGCAGTAGTAGTTTTACCTGTACCCCTTGTGCCACAAAAAAGATAGGCATGATTAATTCTGCCTGTTTCTATTTGGTTTTTAAGAGTTCTTATAATATGTTTTTGACCTATAACATCTTCAAATTTCTGAGGTCTTAATCTTCTGTAAAGAGCCTGATATGACATATTAATCCCCCAATTCTGCAATAACTATGCCTGTGCCTGATTTTACATTTTTAAGTCCGAAATACATATATGTAACTAATAAACCATAATATACTATAGTAG
>JBJFFW010000043.1:26298-30174 GCA_051892075.1 Lachnospirales bacterium | reverse complement strand
TAAGAATAAGTGCTAAATAAAAAAGCATAAACATATTGCCTTGGTGAGAGCCACCTTTTATACTGCCAAAAATAGTCTTTATTTCTGTTATACCAACATTACCGTTTGTATAAGGAGAAAGGGCAATAAAAATAGAATAGGCTGCCCAAGTAAGAGCCTGTGAAATAATTGAAAAATATACACCTTTAACACGATTTTTAAATATAAAATAGCCTATTACAAATGCTACAACACTTGGCACTAATATAATCATAATAACTGTTATAGGTAGATTTAAAAAAGGTTTCCATATTAAAGGAAGCTCTGTAAGACCACCAATGTGCATAAAATCAGTTATATTTCCACCTGTTTCCTGTAATTTTAAATACATTGCCATAGCATAGCCACCAAGGGCAAAATAAAGTCCATGACCTAAGCTTAATATGCCTGTGTATCCCCAAATTAAATCAAGACCCATAGCCACAATGGCAAAGGCTATACATTTACCTAAAAATAAAATTGTAGATGAGCCGCTTAATACACCCGCACTAAGTAAAAGGGGCATTAATGCAAGTAAAATCACAATAATTCCAAAGAAAATATTTCCACCTTGTTTTTTTACAAAATTCATATAAAGCCCTCCTTTCCTACTCATCAAGATTTCTGCTTTTAATTACAAAAAGTCCCTGTGGGCGTTTTTGCAAGAATATAATTACAATAAGAAGAACGATTGCCTTTGCAATAGTTGAAGAAGTGTAATTTTCTGTAAAAATACTTGCAGAGCCTATAATAGTTGAGCCAAGTACAGTACCTAAAAGCTTTCCTACACCACCTAAAACAACTGCCATAAAACTGTTTACAATATAGCTTTGACCAACTGTTGAGTCAATAGAGCCTAAAAGTGCTACTGAACAGCCTGCTACACCTGCAAGACCAGAACCTATTGAAAAGGTTATGTTATCAACACGCCTTGAATTAATACCCATACATTGAGCCATAGTTCTGTTTTGCATAACAGCTCTCATTTGTTTACCAAAATTAGATTTATACATTATAAACCAAACAACAATAAGGCAAAGAATAACCATTAAAATAATAAATAATCTGTTGTATGAAAATGTGCAGCCACCAATAGTTACACCACCATTTAAAAATGAAGGTGCATTTACATTTACACCTTGAGTACCAAATATACTTCTTGCTGCCTGCTGAAGTATAAGGCTTATGCCCCATGTGGCAAGCAAGCTGTCTATTTCTCGACCGTAAAGCCTTGATATAACCAATTTTTCAAGAATACTTCCCATTAAAAATGTAACTGCAAAAGCTAATAAAATTGCTACAAAATAATATGCATCACCTATACCCTCAGGAAGAAATTTACTAAATAATTCCTGAACAACATAGGTCATGTAAGCACCTATCATTACAAATTCTCCATGTGCCATATTTATTACTCTCATAAGACCAAAAGTTATAGCAAGTCCAAGAGAGGTAAGCATTATAATTGAACTTAGACTAACACCATTAAAAAGTGTATTTATAAATTGCTCCATACAAACACTCCTTTCAAATTATTTTAAATGTTTTGGAGCTGCCTATATTTAGTGCAGCCCCAAAACACAAAAGAAGAGGTCATAAAAAATTATTCGAGAGGCTGAATACCTGCTGCAACAGCCCAGTCATAAGTTGTAAGATATGGGTCAGGCTCTACAGGCTCTGGAGTAGAATATACTTCGTTAATTAAACCGTCACTGCCAACCTCACCAATTCTTACTGTCTTTACAAGGTGCTGATTTTCACCATTAATCTTTACAGTACCCTCTGGTGCATCAAAGGAAATTTCACCTGACTTAATAGCTGCTAAAACATCGCTAACTTCAAAGCTGCCTGCCTTTTCACAAGCTGCTTTCCATAAATATACTGCATCATAAGCTGCCTCTGCAGGGTCAGATGTTACTCTGTCCTCACCAAACTTAGCCTTATAAGCCTCAACAAAGCTCTTGTTCTTTTCTGTATCTGTAGTCTGATAATAATTCCAAGATACAAGATGTCCCTGTAAAATATCAGAACCTATTGTCTTAACTTCTTCCTCGGCAATAGAGAATGACATTGTCATATATTCACTACTTGTGTAGTTCTTTTCTGCCATTTGCTTAAAGAATGAAACATTACCTGTACCATTAAGTGTATTAATAATTACATCAGGCTTAGCTGCCTCAATCTTAGCAATAATAGCTGCAAAATCTGTCTGGTCCATATCTGCATATTCTTCACCAACTACCTCAAGACCTGCATTTTTAACCTGTGCATTTATAATCATATTTGCTGTTCTTGGGAATACATAGTCAGAGCCTAAAAGGAAGAACTTTTTATATCCCTTTTCAATTAAATAGTCAATAGCAGGTACAATCTGCTGATTAGGTGCTGCACCTGTGTAAACAATATTAGGAGATGACTCCATACCCTCATACTGAACAGGATACCATAATAAAGACTCATAATCTTCTACAATAGGCTTTACTGCCTTTCTTGATGATGATGTCCAACAGCCAAATACTGTTGCAACCTTTTCACTGTCAATAAGTTTTTCAATTTTTGTTGCAAAGGTTGCAGGCTCTGAAGCACCGTCCTCCTCTGCATATTCAATTTGCTTACCTAATACACCACCTGAAGCATTAATTTCTTCAATAGCAAGAACTTCTGCATCTCTTACTGATTTTTCACTAATTGCCATTGAGCCTGTTAATGAATGTAAAAGACCAACCTTTACAGTTTCACCCTCTGAACCACCTTCAGAACCACCACAGGCTGTCATTGATACAGCTAAAACTGCTGTTAATAAAAATGATAAAAATTTTTTCATAGTTTTTTCCTCCTTTAATAAAAAAAGTCGGTTTTATTGAATGAATAACAATCAATAATACCGACTACATTGTCGTTTAATTATTTAAAGCCCAGCTCCTCTAATGCCTTTTTATTTTCGGCTGTGCCAAATTTAGTGAGAATATCATCACCAAGCTTAATTTTTAAATACTCGGTAATAAGTTTAACACAGTTTTCTTTACCAATTCTTCCCGAATTAAGTGTCATATCGTATGCCACAGGATTAGTCCAATTTTCACCACCGGTGTAATATTTGTAATAATCAGCTCTGTATTTATCTGTCTGATAAATCATTTTGTTAGCCTCGTCCTCGGTAACTCCAAGTCTACCTACAATTTCAGCCACACAATCTTTTCTTGGAGCCTCGATATAAACACTAACTGTGTTATCATAATCTTTAAGCAAGTGATTAGCACATTTTCCAATTATTATACAAGACTGTATTTTTCCAAGCTCCCTAATAATTTTAGCTTGAATATTGTATAAATTTACATCGGATATAAAACTTTTTTCTGTAGGTGAAATAATATCATCGCTGTTTCTTGCCCTCATTAATCTTTTAATTAAATGGTGACCTCTTAACTTTTCATCAACTTGAAAAAAGAGATTTTTGTTAATACCACTATAATTTGATGCCATATCAAGAATTTGGCTTTCATAACAAGGTATTCCAAGATTTTCAGATAACATTCTGCCTATTTGCTTTCCACCACTGCCAAAGCCTCGTGCTATTGTAATAACATAATTTTCCATATTTTTCTCACCTCCGACTATGGTAAAATTTTACCATAGCCTTTAAGCAAATTAAACACAAAAAATCAGAGAAAAAACCATAAAAAACAGTAAAATCTATTTTAATTTGAATTTTGAAGGTGTAGCTCCTGTAATTTCTTTAAATACCTTTGTGAAATAATCAGCAGAAGAATAACCTAAAATTTCACTTATTTCGTAGGTTTTGTAATTACCTGTTTTAATAAGATATTTTGCATATTCAATTTTAATGGCTGAATAAAA
>JBJFFW010000043.1:0-26198 GCA_051892075.1 Lachnospirales bacterium | reverse complement strand
ATAAGCCCCTGTCTTGCATATTCAAACTCATCATAAGAGCTTATAAGAACAGTACACACATCTATACTATTACTATTTATATATCTTAAAAGTTCAATTCCGTCTACAAAAGGCATTCTAATATCTGTAAGCACCAAATCATAACTGTTTTTTTCAAGTAAGTTTATTGCGTCTTTTCCATTTCCTGCCTCATCTGATATAATAAAACCACACTTACTCCAAGCCTTCATTTTAGAATAAACAAACCTTAGAGCTTCATCGTCCTCAACAAGTAATATTTTATACATAATATCTCCTTTAAAAATCAATATTTTCAAAATTATAAAGTATTTTAGTAAATTCGTATTTTCTTACATACTCCTCTATTTTATTAAAATCCTCTTTGTTAAATGCCTTTTTAAAAGCACCTCTATATTCTTCAAAATAATTTAGGGCAGAAATATCCCAATTTTTGCAAAGGGATAAAAATTTATTCCACATTTTATTATTTAAAACTATTCCTGTTTCATAAATTTCTTCCTCTTTAATATGCTTTTTAATTTCTAAAAGAGTTTCTTCCCATATTTCTTCAAATAGATTTATGCTGTCATATTTTTTATCTGCAAGCTCCCTATTAAGTATTGAAGAAATATCATAGAGCTTATTGCAATTTAGATTTCCTGAAATACCTTTAATATCGTGAATTATGCTTTTTGCATTATTATAATTTCCCTCTTTTATATGAGATTTTATATGGCTTAAACTTTTACTATGGGTATTTATAAAGCTAATAAGAATATTATTAAGTATAGTTTTATTGCCCTTTAAATTATTAAGACAGGTATTATAATCAAATACAGTATTATTTGTTGAATAAAGGATATTAGGCTCATTTTTTACAATATTAAGATATTTTTCTATTATATTTCTTAATTTTTCAGCTTTAAAAGGCTTTGAAATATAGTCATTCATTCCCGATTTCATAACTTTTTCCTCAACTCCTGACACAACATCAGCAGTTAAAGCAATAATAGGAGTAAATTTATAGTTAGTATTTTCTCTTAATATTTTAGCTGTTTCATAACCGTCCATTTGGGGCATATGTAAATCAAGTAAAATTAAATCTACCTTTTCATTTTCTGCAATATTAATTGCTTCTTTGCCACTTTTTGCCCCTATTACTTCAACACCATAGCTTTTTAATATTTCAGTTTCTATTTCAAGGTTTATTTCATTGTCATCAACAAGCATAATTTTTGATTTATTACTTTGTAAATCCTTTAAATTACCATAATTATAAACCTCCTTTGATACTTCCTTTCCATAATAAAACTCCATATTAAAATAAAAACTTGAGCCTTTATTTATTTGAGAGTCTACATTAATTTTATATTTACCCTTACTTGCATTTTCCACAATCATTTGAGATATTGCAAGTCCAAGACCTGTACCACCATATTTTCTTGTAACCCCTGCATCTTCTTGAATAAATGGGTCAAAAATTTTTGAAATATTTTCTTTTTCAATTCCTATTCCCGTATCTTTAACGCAAAATTGAAGTAAAACCTTATTTTCAATATCCCCCTCATATTTTACGGATAATACTACTTCACCATATTGTGTAAATTTAATACCATTATTAATAAGATTTATAAGTACCTGTTTTAATTTTAAGGAGTCACCTTTTAAAAATTTTGGAATATCATTTATAATATCAAGCTTAATTGCAATATTTTTTTGAGAGGCAATATTTTCCATAATATTATAAACTTCTTCTAAAAGTTCATATAAATTAAAATCTACAGACTCAAAAACCATATTGCCAGACTCTATTTTAGAAAAATCAAGAACATTATTAATAAGTCCTAAAAGATTTTCTGATGACATTTCAATATTTCTGCAATATTTTTGCTGTTTATTATCCAAACTTGTGTTTTTTAAAAGATATAAATATCCTGTAATTGCATTAAGAGGTGTTCTAAGTTCGTGGCTCATTTGTGCAAAAAATTCGCTTTTGGCATTATTTGCCCTATCTGCCTCATCTCTTGCAATTCTCATTTTTTCTTCTGCTTCTGAATGTTTATTAATTTCGTTATGTAAAATAAGAGATAGCCTGTTAAATATTTCACCAAAGGAATAAAGCTCATAAGAGCCTTTTGGTACTACTCTTATTTCTGAAAAATTTTGATTTTCAAGATTAGACATTATTTTTTCATCAGCCAGCACATTAGAATATTCTTTTAAGGGCTTAATATAAAGAAAATAAAGTCCTATTAAAAGTATTCCTATAAAAATTAAAACTGCTCCTGAGCTGTATATCTGAATAAGTGATGCCGTATCCTTACCCTTTATTGCCTTTTCAACCTCTCTGTCAAGTCTTAATTTCATAACACTTTGAAATTTATCAATAGGTGACATTATCATTGATTTATATTCATTGTATGAAAAATCAAAAAGTATTTCTACAGCCTTACTTTCCATTTGGCTTTTAGCTAAATTACTGTATTTTATAGGAAGTTCATATTCCATAACCCAATTTATATATCTATAAAGCTCTTTATTTTTACTATAATCTGAAATATTTATATCCTTTGACAAAAGTTTAAGCTTCATTGAAATAGTTTCAGTATTAATAAGCATATCAGAATATTCCTTTGCATCAGAAAGCAATATTTCTTCATCATTAGGAGGATTAAAGCCTTGTAATTCTGAAATTACATTATCTCTGGTTTTTGTAACATTAACTTCGTGCCAGTAATTATAAAAATGCTCCATATTTCCATTTACAGCAAATTTTCTTGCTTCGTCTGTTAAATAATCAGAGGTATCTGCAAGTTTTTCTCCCAGTTGTGATAGATTGTTACGATTTTGCTGAGCCTGTCTTTCCTTTTCAGCAAAATTATCCATATATCTGTTACTTAAAAATATAATAAGTATTATAAGCAAAAATATAAAAAGAGATAATATGGAAATAAATCTGCTGCTAAAGAGTTTCAATCTCTTAAAATTTGAAAATTTCAAAATAAAATCACCTTTTCCCTAAAAAAATAAAGACAATGTCGCAAAATAGCAACATTGCCTTTATAAAATCCGTCACATTATAACATATTAATTTGTATATTGTCAATATTTTACAAAATTTTTATATGTATACTCTGTTAAGGTTCTACTTTGGTATTTTTAGTTTTTTTCAATTATATCATAAAAAGTTAAACATAGTAATACAACTTATCCATATATCAGCCTGCTAATACTGTCATCAAATATTAAGCCCTCAGCATTTCTTATAAAATAAATTCTTATAACAAAACCCATTATTAAAACCGATAAAATTATAATCCATATAAAATCCTGTTTTTTTACTCTTATAAGTCCCGTATTATCACAGGCTTTTACTGTAAAAGGCATAATCATAATAACCACACTACATAAAGCTGATATATAGTACCAAAAAGTATATGTATTCCACCACATACCATATCTGTATAATCTACAGGAAATATAAAATAATATTGCCAGCCATACTTCACTTATAATAATATTAAATTTGTACTTAAAAATAATAAAGCCATCAAAAAATGTATTCATTATCATAAGTATAGGAAGTGCCAAAATATAAACATCTGTAGTATCTACAATTTTAAAGCTATCTGTATTTATTAAATACATTGGCTTAACTATAGTAAAATAACAACTAAGTATAATAATTACAGCACAAAACAAGGTAATATACCGTCTTGAATTTTCAATTTTAAATCTATCTATATTCATAAAAATCCCTCTAACTATAAAGGTTATCAAACCAAATGAGCATAAAAAGTAGACTGACTGAAAACTCAATAAATGCAAATACTACTCCAAATATTGTTCTGTAAATTTTGTCCCAATTTCTTAGAATAGGCAATTTTTCCTGATAATTTAGAAAATCTGCAGCAATGAAAAAAGGCATAATAACACAGACACAATCCATAATCAAATACATAATGCTTTCCTGTATGTAAGAAAGAGCAATACATAAAAAAGCCATTGATAGTAGAATTGCAAAAATAATATAAACTATAGTTCCAACAAATTTATTTGTGCTATTGTTACTCCTAAATCCCGGTAAACTGCCAAGTCGGTCAACAAACTTTGCTGCCTTATTTTCAGCCTTTATTAAAGCATATTTTAACTCTGAAGCATCTAAATAACGGCTTTTTGCCTCCATATTAAGACATCTGTCTATTATGTAATCCATAGCTCCAGTATATTTTTCCTCAAAGGGAAATTTCCCTGTAAGCATTACATTCATAAGAACTCCACAGGAATATATATCGGCAGATGCCGTAGTTTGATTAAAGCCAAATTGTTCAGGTGCAGCATAGCCTGCTGTTCCAAGAATTGTAGTATCTCTTATACTGTCCTCTTTTTTTATTCTGGAAATACCCATATCAATAAGCTTTATAGTGCCACTATTTGAAATAACAATATTTGAAGGTGCTATATCTCTATGAATAATATTTCTGTTGTGAAGAACATATAATCCGTCACAAACCTGACACATTATATCCCTAACCTCTTTTACACTTAGCTTTCCCTTTTCTTTAAGATACCTTTGTAAATCAATTCCCTCAATATATTCCTCAATTACATAGGATTTGCCCTCTACATTTAAAATATCCTTTACAAAAACAATATTGTTATTTTTAACACCCTTTAATATAGTATAAACATCAATTCTGTTATCTGTTATTTTCTTTTTTACCCATAGCTTGTTATTTCTAATATCCTTTACTAGATAAACATTTCCCTTATTATCAATAGTTTCCAATTCCTTGTATTGACTAAGCTCATATTCATCAGATAGACTGCTCATATTTTCACATCCTAATAATTTGTAACAAATTTATTAAAGCTTCACTATTTTACCTCAACATTACAAAATTACATTAATTTTTTTATAATATCAATTACAAAGCTAAGATTGCTGACACAATAACTTACTCTACCTAAAATATCGTTATCCAAAGGTATCATATCAGGCACGCAGACAACCTTACTTCCTGCTAAAAAGCCTGCCTTTATTCCTGCCGGACTATCCTCAAGCACAATACACTCACTAATATTTACACCCAGCATTTCTGAAGCCTTTAAAAATATATCAGGCTCAGGCTTGCCCCTTTTAACCATATTGCCATATACAAAGGCTGAAAAATAGTCTTTTATATTTGCCATTTCAAAATATTTTTCTGCCATTTCCTTTCTTGTAGATGTTGCTACTGCACAGGGTATATTATTTTCCTTTAAGAAATTTAAAAGCTCATAAAGTCCCTTTTTAACAGGTATGCCATTTTCAGCTACATAATCATTTATGTACTTAGTTCTTATGGCTCTTGCATTATCATAATCAAAATCCTCGCCAAATTTTTCCTTAAAAAGATTGCAGCTATATTCTCTTGGAGTTCCTTTGAAGCTATTTATAAAGTCATTATCCAAATCTATATTAAGAATTTCGCCACATTTAAGCCAGCCTTCTGTAGACAATCTTTCCGTATCAAACATTAGACCGTCCATATCAAAGATTACACCTTTAACCATACTTTTTCACCTCAATACTATTATAACACTATTAAAAGAAAACAGCCACCTTTTTTTAGATGACTGTTTTCAAATATATAGTAACAAAAGGAAGAATTTTTAAATTTTATTTGCTTGTTTTTTCTAATGCCTCCCAAAGACCGTTAATATATGTTATGCCTAAAGCTCTGTCATATAAGCCATAACCAGGTCTTGCCTTTTCATCCCATATCATTCTGCCATGGTCAGGACGAATATATATATCAGGGCAGGTTTCAAATATAGCTTTCATAATTTCAAACATATCAAGATTTCCGTCCTTTGAAAGGTGAGATGCCTCTCTAAAGCATTTTTCTCCTAAATACTTAACATTTCTGACATGGGCACAGGCTATTCTGTTTTTTTCGCCAAAGTGTCTTATAATTTCAGGAATATTGTTATTTGGTGATGAGCCAAGAGAGCCTGTGCATAAGCAAAGACTGTTGGCAGGTGAATCTACCATTTCAACAATTTTATCAAAGTCTGCTTGAGAGTGTGCAATTCTTGGAAGTCCAAACAAAGGCCACGCAGGGTCATCAGGGTGAACAGCCATTTTCACACCAACCTCCTCGCAAACAGGAATAACCTTTTCAAGAAAATACTTATAATTTTCTCTTAATTTATTTTCATCAATATTTTTATAAATTTCAAGAGTTTTTTCAAGCTCACCAAGTCTGTCAGGTTCCCAACCTGGAAGTGTAAAGCCGTTGCAATTATTAATTGTATCTTCAACAAGCTTTTGTGGTGTCATTCCTTTAAGTTCTTCATCATTATAATAAAGAGCTGTTGAGCCATCACCTACTGGGTGGGCAAGGTCTGTTCTTAACCAGTCAAAAACAGGCATAAAGTTATATACAATTACCTTAATACCATATTTTGCAAGGTTTCTAATAGTTGTAATATAATTTTCAATGTACTTATCTCTTGTAGGCAAGCCCATTTTAATATCTTCGTGAACATTTACACTTTCAATTACCTCTACTTCAAGTCCATTATTATTAACATGCTTTACATAATCACTAATTTCTTCTTCTGTCCAAACCTCACCTGCTGCCTTATAGTCTAAAACACCCATAAGACCTGTGCAGTTAGGAATTTGCCTAATCTGGCTTAATGAAACACTGTCGTTTCCCTCTCCATACCATCTGAAAGTAATTTTCATATTAATACCCTCCTATAATTTTACTTTT
Source organism: Lachnospirales bacterium (assembly GCA_051892075.1). GTDB lineage: Bacteria > Bacillota > Clostridia > Lachnospirales > CAG-274 > HGM11788. The sequence goes on along the minus strand of JBJFFW010000043.1, from coordinate 19,434 downwards.
ACTACAATTTTCTTTACGGCACAAGGCTCTTTTTCAATACATCTTGGCTTGTGAGCATCTTCAGGAGGTACTATTGCAAAATCACCCTCATTTAACAATACACTTCCTCCATGGATAGGGTCTTTGTAGAAAACAAGGTCATTTTCTTCATCATAAGGAGTGTCAACCTCAAGACCATCTCTTGAAACATAGCCAAACTGTTCCATACCCTTTACCACATACTGAATATCAAAATATTTGTCGTGAGCCTCATATTTGCAAATTTCAGCAGGCATTGTAGTATACTCCTGAACATTTGCAAATATTTCATCACCTGAAATTTCTGTTCTTCCTACAGGTAGACTTTCTAAATCCGTATTTCTTAAAAACTCAAAAGCCTTTTTAAACTTATCCTCTAAATAATCATATTTATCTGCTAGATTTAATGTTGTTGTTAACATTATGCTGCCTCCTTAATCTCCATAATTTCATCAAAAAGCATTGTAGCTGCCTCTTTATTATATAAATACATAAGTATTACATCGAATATATAAGGACTGTAATCTAAATTAAGCACTGATTTTGCAAAGCTCATTGCTGCTATTTCACTTAAACAGCTTATTCTTGAAAGATTAGAAAATGGCTTTCTCCAAAGCTCAATTTTCTTTGTTTGAGTATAAATTGTGTCAGATTTTTTCTGCTCTATTCCATGAAAAAGCTCGTGAAGAAGAAGCACATTAAAAATATTTACATCTCCAAGTAAATCTCTAAGCTCTTTTATTACAGGTTCAGCCTTTTTTACAGTATCCATAAACACCGTAATACAGCCATTTTCCTCATACTGGGCAAAGGTTACATTTTCTCCTCCATTAGGCATATTTTCAGTTTTTATTTTACAGCCTAAGCTGTCGGCAAATTCAATGTAGCTTCTACCTATAGTATAAAACGCCTCATTAGCACCGCATTTTCCTGCAAGATAGCCCATATTAATTCTCTCCTCTACAGGGATTTTGCCTTCAAGAGGCTCTCTTGAAAAGGCATACAATATCCAGTCCCTTGTAGAGAGTTCTAAAAGCTCTTTTACCATTTCTCTTAGGTCCCTAGTTACAATTTCTTCCTCATAAAAATTTACTGTTTTGTTTCTGCCTAAAAAAGCATTAAATAAATCCTTTGCCTTATTACCCATAATACTTCTCCTTTCGTAAATCTATTTCATAACTACAACTGGTTTTTAGCTCCTACAACAATAATATCCTCACTGCCATCTACCATTTGCATCTCTACATCCATAAGCATTAAAATCTGCTCTAAATCCACAGAACCGTTAAAGTCCATAACTCTTGCTCCTACACAAATGTAATAGTCAGGTCTTAAAATAGAATCAGCCTTAAATATTGAAAGCTCCTCCCACATTGAAGATACTACACTTCTGTATGATGTAGCCTTGCACATAGCAATTTTTCCATCTGTTCTTTGAACTTTAATAAAGCCTTTTTTATCAAGAATTCTTAAAGGTGATTTACCCTTATTTTCTGTATTATAAACATAGAAATTCTTAGTCTGACCTACAAGATTAAGCTTATCCTCTGTTGTTCTAAGGTCATCGGCTGCAAGCTTTCTAGCTTCTTCCTCAGTACATTCCTTTAATAAATCAGTAGTTTTAACCTCTGTTGAGCCTGTGGCAATAGCTGTAAGTTTTGATGTTTGAGGGTCAATTTCAATATGTACTTCAACTGAATCGTGGGCAGCACCACTTTCAACAGCCTTATTAATTGCCTCAATCTTAATACTTCTAATATCATCAGGTGTTGGATTAGGCACAACTCTTTCAACAACATCTCTTACCATTGCAAGGGCAACACCAATAGATGAAATTACCTCTGCATTTTCAGGTACGCTGTATTTAATATTCATTTTCTTTGCTACAAATCCAATAAGTGATGTTGCACCACCACCAACTCCAACAAGGGAAATTTGGTCGTGCTCAAGTTTATATTTTTCTGCAAGCTCCATAATAATTGGAGAAATTTTTTCATAGGCTCTTGTTAAAATCTGCTCTGCAACCTGCTCAACAGTTATTCCTAAATAATCAGCAATAGGCTTAATAGCCTTTCTTGCAGAATTTACATTACCATAAGAAAAATCTGTAGGCTTAACAAGTCCTAAAACATTAGCAGCACAGCTATTAGTAATAGTAATTCGCTTACCGCTCTTAAGCTTAATAGCAACATAATCAGCAGGGTCCCCCTCCTTTGGTGAGAAAAATTCAAGCTGTGGGTCTACAATTTCATTTTCATCTGTAAATACTGCATAATCAAGACCTGCAATATGAGCAGAACGAGGACCTACATCGTGAACTCCACTTTTATTAACTCTTATCATTGAACCACCGGCAACACCTAAAACTCTAACATCAAGAGAGCTAATGTAAGTTCTGTGTCCACCTACAATAGAATAATCAATAGCAGGTCGACCATTTTTAATTACACCAATATTTACAGTAGTACCGCCAACTTCAAAATACACACCATTACTTGCTCTTAAATACATAAGAGAACCCATAACAGATGCAGCAGGACCTGAAAGCATTGTTAAAACAGGTCTTTTCTTCATTTCATTAATTTCCATAACGCCACCGTCACCTCTCATTATCATAAGAGGAACATTAACACCGGCACTTCTTACACTTTCCTCAGTTGAGTTTGCAGTATTAAGCATTTTAGGAAGAATACTGGCATTAATGGCAGCAGTTCTTGTTCTTCTTGTAAGACCATAGAGCTTAGTAATTTCTGATGCAACAGTTGTTTCAAGTCCCAGTCTGTTACGAGCAATTTCATATACAAATTCCTCACCTGCAGTATCATCAACACCAAATGCCTCTGATGCAACAATTACATTTGCACCTTCACTTTTAAGCTCATTAACAGCCTTTGTAACTGTCATTTCATCTATATCTTCTGATTTAATATATCTATTTTTAATTTTTATTTTTCTGCCTGAGCCAAGGTCAATATCTTTAAGCTTTGTTTGGCGCTTTGCCAAAAAGCTTTCAATACCCTTTTGACCCATACCTACTATACCTACTGTAGCAACATCACCCTCAATAAGAGCATTAGTTGCCTGTGTAGTTGAGTGAGCAACAAATATTACATCTTCAGGCTTAATGTTGTTTTCCTTCATACAGTTTACAAACGCCTGAACAACACCTGTTGCAACACCATATTTATCATCGTGAGTAGTCTTTACAGATGACTTGCCAATTATTTCGTGAGTAGCATTATCAATAGCTACAGCCTTAGTATGAGTACCGCCTACATCAATACCCATTCTTACTTTTCTATCCATAAAAATTTACCCTCCTTAACCAAACATAAAGTATGTAACAGCCTGTAATATAATACAGATTATCCAGCCTGAAATAACACTCATCTTCATAAAATCTCTTGTTGAAATCTTAGCATAGCTTATGCCCCATACAATCCAAGACTGTGTAATACAACAAGATACATTCATTACTGTTGTTGCAGCAATCATTAACGGAGCAAGATACATTGTTGAAAAACCAATGCCCTTTAAAATACCAAGGGTAGCAGCACCACAGCCATAAAGTGTAAATGGACCTCTAAATAAGCCTAAAGGTGCAAGAAGCATAAATGCTATTGAAATAATAAGTGTATTATTTGGAATAATTCCATTAAATAACACATTGAAATATGGAATACAAAGCTCAGCAGCCTTGTTAAACATAGGCACCATTAAAAGGAAACCTACAAGAGGAGCTGTATCTACAACACCATCAAAGAAATCCTTGTTAAAGGTTCTGCAGGCAACTCTGAAATTTTTTAATCTGCCACATACAAAAAGTGCATAAAAACCACCAATTAAGAAACCTAAAATAATAGGCACTTTAAACACAATAAGTAACAATACAGGAATAAAAGGTGTAAGAAGTGCTAAACCGGGAGCTGTGTCCCTTTTTGCTCTTACAGGTCTTTGAGCTGCCCAAGAATGAACTGTCTTTTTCTTTCTCATAGTAAAGAGAATAAGCACAATAGTAAAGGCAAGCTGAACAGCAAGTGCAATACTTCCCCAATTTACATAAGTTTCATAAGGATATGTAGTCTTGCCTGCCTCATCAAGGAAGAAGGCTGTGTACTGACCAAAAAGTACAGGGTTAATAAACATACCTGCGCCAATACTTAACATAAATGAACATACTGAAAGCACCTTAGGAATACCAAGTGACATAAATATTGGTAAAACAATTACACCAATGGCTACAACTGCACCTGCACCAAAAAGTGATGAGAAAATAGCAGTTGTAACAGCACAAAGTAAAATACAAGTAATTGCAGGCTTATCACCGCCAAGCTCTGTTGTTTTTCTAATTAAGGTTGATGCGATGCCTGTAGTAAGAAGAACACGACCAAACCACGCACCAAACACTACATTAACTAAAACCGTTCCCCAGCCCTCAGGACCTCCTTGGAAAACCTTTTTAAAGGCTTCAATCCAAGAGAGATTTACTAAATCCTGATTAGCTGATATAAAATCAGGGTTAGTTACAAGCTTAAAACCAACCATAGGAAGAACTGTCCATATAATTGCCATAACAAGCATACCCATCATAAGGTTACCGCCTCTGGCAGCATATACGGCAAGCCCCACAAATGATACCAGAATTAATATACCGATAATATATTCCATAAAATTTCACCTCTAATCAAAAACCAATGTATATTACTTAACTAATGAATTAATCTTTTCCCAAACCTCGTCAATTACAGGAATACCATTTTCAAGATTGTCCTTTCTGGTATTTAATTCAATTTCACCAGGGTAAAATACTTCTCCACCTTCTTTAATAGGCTCTGATGACTTAATATCATCAATAATCTTATTAACAATACCGTCTGTAACATCTGGAGTATTAGCCTTTGATGGGTCAATAGCAATCATAATCTGTGTTAAGCCTACCTCATCACCAAAAGTACCAATTTCAGCTACAGAATTTGCATTTGTTAAAACTGTTGCAACTACATCAAGAAGAATTGATAAGCCACTGCCTTTCCAGTAACCCATTGGAAGAACTCTCCAAGTCTTTTCAATTTCAGCAGGGTCTGTTGTAAGGTTGCCCTCTGTATCATAGCCACCAGGTACAGGTAACTGCTGACCCTTTAATCTTGCCTCCTCAATCTTGCCGTAGGAAAACTGTGATACGGCACAATCTACAACTACATGGGCGCCGTTACTTCTAGGAACAGCCATAATAAATGGGTTATTTCCAATTTTTCTGTCCTTGCCGCCCCAAGCAGGCATATTAGGCATAGTGTTTGACCAGCAAATACCTATACAGCCCTTATCTGCTGCCTGCCAGCCATAGCTGCCACCTCTCATCCAGTGGTTGTTATCACCTAATGCCACAATACCAATACCATGCTCCTTTGCAAGCTCACAAGCTCTGTCCATAGCCAATGTAGCATTTAAGGGACCAAATCCTCTGTGACCGTTCCATCTTTCAAATGCGCCCATTTTAAGTTCAGTAGTTGCAATAGCTGACGGGTCAATTTCTCCCTTATCAAGATAGCTAACTACTCTTGGAAATCTGTTAACTCCATGGGAGTAAATACCGTCAAGACTGTTTCTTGCAAAAACTGATGCGGCAGCCTTTGCATTATCCTCTGAAAAACCTCTGCTCTGTAAAATTACCTTAAACTTATTTTCTAATTCCTCGTACTTAATTCTCATAATTTTAATCTCCTTTATTTGTTTATTTTCCATTATCTGAAAGCGCTTTCTTGTAATCTAATTATAGCAACCCCAACCCTATTTGTCAACAAAGTATAGTTAAAAAGCTAATTTTCATAAGTTTTTTACAACACATCAGACATCTGTATTTTTGCTAAATTCTGTAAAACATAGTTAAAACCACAAAAATTTACAACTCGTTTATGAAAGCGCTTTCATAAAATTTACCACCTTTTTATACAAATTGCACAAATATCCATAAATTAAAATAAGTGCAGACAAATTTCATCTGCACCTATTTTTAAAACATTTTAAGTTTTTTTACACTGTTTCTTTCAATTATTTCAGCCCTGATTACTAAACCGTTTTCAACTCTTTTGCCATCTAATATATCTCTTAACATAGATGCACAAAGCTGTCCCTGAAGCTCCGGCTTATTATCTATTGTTGTAAGCTCCTGCTCACATATTCTTGTTTCATTACAGTTATTACAGCCTGTTATGGCAACATCCTTAGGCACTTTAAAGCCTCGCCTTTTAAACTGCTTCATAGCACCTATAGCCGTAATATCCTCACCAAAAACAACAGCATCAAATTCTCTTCCTAAAGCTATAATTTTATCTGCTGCATCTGTGCCACCTGCAAGACCAAATTCAGTTTCTATAATTCTACTTTCAATCCTATCTATGTTGTGGAGCTTTAAAGATTCTCTAAAGCCGTCAGCCTTAATATTTGCTGAAGGAGTATCCATATCCTGCACATAATAAATATTTCTGTAGCCCCTGTCAAAAAGATAGTCTGTAATTTCCCTTATTGTGCCTCTGTCATCAACCATTACACTTTTAAAATTATCATAAGGCAGACTGCCATTAGCCATAATAACAGGAGTATTATTAAGTAAGGCAATATTTTCCTTAGTATCAATTATTTTACTGAAAACAGAGCCTATAAGCACAATTCCATCTACCTGCTTTTCAGTTAATATTTTAATATATCTTGCACATTCCTCTGCTGAATTACCAATGTTACACACCGTAACATTATAACCCTTTTTGCTAAATTCCTGTTCTATTACATATACCATTCTGGCATAGTGTGATACCCTTACATCTACTGTAAGCACAGCTATACTTTTCATTGTTTTTGATACCATACCCCTTGCAATGGCACTTGGCTTGTAATTATATTTTTTTAGAACTTCCTCTACTCTTTTTCTTACCTCAGGCTTAACATTTGTTTTATTATTAAGAACTCTTGATACTGTTGATATTGAAGTTCCTGCTTCCTTTGCAATATCATATATGGTCAAAGCTATCATCTCCCTGAAAAATTATATTTATAATATATCACATAAAAATAGCAATTTCAAGAAAAAGCGCTTTCAAAATTTACTGCTTATTCCTTTTGAAATTTAATTTATATTAAAAAAATAATTACAGTCATTGAAATATAATTTAAAAAATTAAAAGCCTTTATGGTTATATTTCCATAAAGACTTTTGTTTTAAAACTGTTTTAATATATCGTGATGACCAACATCAACTAAAATTATAATCTTTTCTCCCTCATAGTACCAAATGATACGAATACTCATATTAACACTACATTCATATAAATTATCAGTACCTTGAATTCTTTTCGTTCTCAAAGAGGGATGATTAGGATTTTCTGAAAAAAGCTTTAATTTATTCATCAACTGCTTTTTCTCTGTCACAGTTAAATTTTTATAGTGTTTTTGAAATCTGCTTGTAAAAGTAAATTGATATGCCATTAATCTGCCTCCAGCTGTTCAAAAAGTGAATCAACATTATCAAAAACAGGTTGTTCTCCGGCTTTAATTTTAGCTTTTACTTCATTTATTTCACTTTGTAGTTCATCAATATATTTTTTCGGATAAACCACAACAGGCATTATGTGAATTGCACCATCTTTTTCAAATATATCAAGCTTATCGCCCTCATTTAAACCAAGCTTTACTATTATTTCTTTTGGAATTGTAATTTGCGATTTTTGTCTTAATTCAGCTAACATAGATAAGCTCCTTTCATATTTAATTCTTAAAGTTAGATTTTCTTACTTTCTTACTTTTATTATATGCAATTTTTAATAAAAAATCAAGTTAAAAATTTTTACACAAAATTTTGTTCTTTGACCCATTTTTACTTTCCAAAATACAACATAAGTGCTTTTTCTGAAAAAGTCATAATCATAATAACCACACTACATAAAGCTGATATATAGTACCAAAGTATATATGTATTCCACCACATACCATATCTGTATAATCTACAGGAAATATAAAATAATATTGCCAGCCATACTTCACTTATAATAATATTAAATTTGTACTTAAAAATAATAAAGCCATCAAAAAATGTATTCATTATCATAAGTATAGGAAGTGCCAAAATATAAACATCTGTAGTATCTACAATTTTAAAGCTATCTGTATTTATTAAATACATTGGCTTAACTATAGTAAAATAACAACTAAGTATAATAATTACAGCACAAAACAAGGTAATATACCGTCTTGAATTTTCAATTTTAAATCTATCTATATTCATAAAAATCCCTCTAACTATAAAGGTTATCAAACCAAATGAGCATAAAAAGTAGACTGACTGAAAACTCAATAAATGCAAATACTACTCCAAATATTGTTCTGTAAATTTTGTCCCAATTTCTTAGAATAGGCAATTTTTCCTGATAATTTAGAAAATCTGCAGCAATGAAAAAAGGCATAATAACACAGACACAATCCATAATCAAATACATAATGCTTTCCTGTATGTAAGAAAGAGCAATACATAAAAAAGCCATTGATAGTAGAATTGCAAAAATAATATAAACTATAGTTCCAACAAATTTATTTGTGCTATTGTTACTCCTAAATCCCGGTAAACTGCCAAGTCGGTCAACAAACTTTGCTGCCTTATTTTCAGCCTTTATTAAAGCATATTTTAACTCTGAAGCATCTAAATAACGGCTTTTTGCCTCCATATTAAGACATCTGTCTATTATGTAATCCATAGCTCCAGTATATTTTTCCTCAAAGGGAAATTTCCCTGTAAGCATTACATTCATAAGAACTCCACAGGAATATATATCGGCAGATGCCGTAGTTTGATTAAAGCCAAATTGTTCAGGTGCAGCATAGCCTGCTGTTCCAAGAATTGTAGTATCTCTTATACTGTCCTCTTTTTTTATTCTGGAAATACCCATATCAATAAGCTTTATAGTGCCACTATTTGAAATAACAATATTTGAAGGTGCTATATCTCTATGAATAATATTTCTGTTGTGAAGAACATATAATCCGTCACAAACCTGACACATTATATCCCTAACCTCTTTTACACTTAGCTTTCCCTTTTCTTTAAGATACCTTTGTAAATCAATTCCCTCAATATATTCCTCAATTACATAGGATTTGCCCTCTACATTTAAAATATCCTTTACAAAAACAATATTGTTATTTTTAACACCCTTTAATATAGTATAAACATCAATTCTGTTATCTGTTATTTTCTTTTTTACCCATAGCTTGTTATTTCTAATATCCTTTACTAGATAAACATTTCCCTTATTATCAATAGTTTCCAATTCCTTGTATTGACTAAGCTCATATTCATCAGATAGACTGCTCATATTTTCACATCCTAATAATTTGTAACAAATTTATTAAAGCTTCACTATTTTACCTCAACATTACAAAATTACATTAATTTTTTTATAATATCAATTACAAAGCTAAGATTGCTGACACAATAACTTACTCTACCTAAAATATCGTTATCCAAAGGTATCATATCAGGCACGCAGACAACCTTACTTCCTGCTAAAAAGCCTGCCTTTATTCCTGCCGGACTATCCTCAAGCACAATACACTCACTAATATTTACACCCAGCATTTCTGAAGCCTTTAAAAATATATCAGGCTCAGGCTTGCCCCTTTTAACCATATTGCCATATACAAAGGCTGAAAAATAGTCTTTTATATTTGCCATTTCAAAATATTTTTCTGCCATTTCCTTTCTTGTAGATGTTGCTACTGCACAGGGTATATTATTTTCCTTTAAGAAATTTAAAAGCTCATAAAGTCCCTTTTTAACAGGTATGCCATTTTCAGCTACATAATCATTTATGTACTTAGTTCTTATGGCTCTTGCATTATCATAATCAAAATCCTCGCCAAATTTTTCCTTAAAAAGATTGCAGCTATATTCTCTTGGAGTTCCTTTGAAGCTATTTATAAAGTCATTATCCAAATCTATATTAAGAATTTCGCCACATTTAAGCCAGCCTTCTGTAGACAATCTTTCCGTATCAAACATTAGACCGTCCATATCAAAGATTACACCTTTAACCATACTTTTTCACCTCAATACTATTATAACACTATTAAAAGAAAACAGCCACCTTTTTTTAGATGACTGTTTTCAAATATATAGTAACAAAAGGAAGAATTTTTAAATTTTATTTGCTTGTTTTTTCTAATGCCTCCCAAAGACCGTTAATATATGTTATGCCTAAAGCTCTGTCATATAAGCCATAACCAGGTCTTGCCTTTTCATCCCATATCATTCTGCCATGGTCAGGACGAATATATATATCAGGGCAGGTTTCAAATATAGCTTTCATAATTTCAAACATATCAAGATTTCCGTCCTTTGAAAGGTGAGATGCCTCTCTAAAGCATTTTTCTCCTAAATACTTAACATTTCTGACATGGGCACAGGCTATTCTGTTTTTTTCGCCAAAGTGTCTTATAATTTCAGGAATATTGTTATTTGGTGATGAGCCAAGAGAGCCTGTGCATAAGCAAAGACTGTTGGCAGGTGAATCTACCATTTCAACAATTTTATCAAAGTCTGCTTGAGAGTGTGCAATTCTTGGAAGTCCAAACAAAGGCCACGCAGGGTCATCAGGGTGAACAGCCATTTTCACACCAACCTCCTCGCAAACAGGAATAACCTTTTCAAGAAAATACTTATAATTTTCTCTTAATTTATTTTCATCAATATTTTTATAAATTTCAAGAGTTTTTTCAAGCTCACCAAGTCTGTCAGGTTCCCAACCTGGAAGTGTAAAGCCGTTGCAATTATTAATTGTATCTTCAACAAGCTTTTGTGGTGTCATTCCTTTAAGTTCTTCATCATTATAATAAAGAGCTGTTGAGCCATCACCTACTGGGTGGGCAAGGTCTGTTCTTAACCAGTCAAAAACAGGCATAAAGTTATATACAATTACCTTAATACCATATTTTGCAAGGTTTCTAATAGTTGTAATATAATTTTCAATGTACTTATCTCTTGTAGGCAAGCCCATTTTAATATCTTCGTGAACATTTACACTTTCAATTACCTCTACTTCAAGTCCATTATTATTAACATGCTTTACATAATCACTAATTTCTTCTTCTGTCCAAACCTCACCTGCTGCCTTATAGTCTAAAACACCCATAAGACCTGTGCAGTTAGGAATTTGCCTAATCTGGCTTAATGAAACACTGTCGTTTCCCTCTCCATACCATCTGAAAGTAATTTTCATATTAATACCCTCCTATAATTTTACTTTTACTACAATTTTCTTTACGGCACAAGGCTCTTTTTCAATACATCTTGGCTTGTGAGCATCTTCAGGAGGTACTATTGCAAAATCACCCTCATTTAACAATACACTTCCTCCATGGATAGGGTCTTTGTAGAAAACAAGGTCATTTTCTTCATCATAAGGAGTGTCAACCTCAAGACCATCTCTTGAAACATAGCCAAACTGTTCCATACCCTTTACCACATACTGAATATCAAAATATTTGTCGTGAGCCTCATATTTGCAAATTTCAGCAGGCATTGTAGTATACTCCTGAACATTTGCAAATATTTCATCACCTGAAATTTCTGTTCTTCCTACAGGTAGACTTTCTAAATCCGTATTTCTTAAAAACTCAAAAGCCTTTTTAAACTTATCCTCTAAATAATCATATTTATCTGCTAGATTTAATGTTGTTGTTAACATTATGCTGCCTCCTTAATCTCCATAATTTCATCAAAAAGCATTGTAGCTGCCTCTTTATTATATAAATACATAAGTATTACATCGAATATATAAGGACTGTAATCTAAATTAAGCACTGATTTTGCAAAGCTCATTGCTGCTATTTCACTTAAACAGCTTATTCTTGAAAGATTAGAAAATGGCTTTCTCCAAAGCTCAATTTTCTTTGTTTGAGTATAAATTGTGTCAGATTTTTTCTGCTCTATTCCATGAAAAAGCTCGTGAAGAAGAAGCACATTAAAAATATTTACATCTCCAAGTAAATCTCTAAGCTCTTTTATTACAGGTTCAGCCTTTTTTACAGTATCCATAAACACCGTAATACAGCCATTTTCCTCATACTGGGCAAAGGTTACATTTTCTCCTCCATTAGGCATATTTTCAGTTTTTATTTTACAGCCTAAGCTGTCGGCAAATTCAATGTAGCTTCTACCTATAGTATAAAACGCCTCATTAGCACCGCATTTTCCTGCAAGATAGCCCATATTAATTCTCTCCTCTACAGGGATTTTGCCTTCAAGAGGCTCTCTTGAAAAGGCATACAATATCCAGTCCCTTGTAGAGAGTTCTAAAAGCTCTTTTACCATTTCTCTTAGGTCCCTAGTTACAATTTCTTCCTCATAAAAATTTACTGTTTTGTTTCTGCCTAAAAAAGCATTAAATAAATCCTTTGCCTTATTACCCATAATACTTCTCCTTTCGTAAATCTATTTCATAACTACAACTGGTTTTTAGCTCCTACAACAATAATATCCTCACTGCCATCTACCATTTGCATCTCTACATCCATAAGCATTAAAATCTGCTCTAAATCCACAGAACCGTTAAAGTCCATAACTCTTGCTCCTACACAAATGTAATAGTCAGGTCTTAAAATAGAATCAGCCTTAAATATTGAAAGCTCCTCCCACATTGAAGATACTACACTTCTGTATGATGTAGCCTTGCACATAGCAATTTTTCCATCTGTTCTTTGAACTTTAATAAAGCCTTTTTTATCAAGAATTCTTAAAGGTGATTTACCCTTATTTTCTGTATTATAAACATAGAAATTCTTAGTCTGACCTACAAGATTAAGCTTATCCTCTGTTGTTCTAAGGTCATCGGCTGCAAGCTTTCTAGCTTCTTCCTCAGTACATTCCTTTAATAAATCAGTAGTTTTAACCTCTGTTGAGCCTGTGGCAATAGCTGTAAGTTTTGATGTTTGAGGGTCAATTTCAATATGTACTTCAACTGAATCGTGGGCAGCACCACTTTCAACAGCCTTATTAATTGCCTCAATCTTAATACTTCTAATATCATCAGGTGTTGGATTAGGCACAACTCTTTCAACAACATCTCTTACCATTGCAAGGGCAACACCAATAGATGAAATTACCTCTGCATTTTCAGGTACGCTGTATTTAATATTCATTTTCTTTGCTACAAATCCAATAAGTGATGTTGCACCACCACCAACTCCAACAAGGGAAATTTGGTCGTGCTCAAGTTTATATTTTTCTGCAAGCTCCATAATAATTGGAGAAATTTTTTCATAGGCTCTTGTTAAAATCTGCTCTGCAACCTGCTCAACAGTTATTCCTAAATAATCAGCAATAGGCTTAATAGCCTTTCTTGCAGAATTTACATTACCATAAGAAAAATCTGTAGGCTTAACAAGTCCTAAAACATTAGCAGCACAGCTATTAGTAATAGTAATTCGCTTACCGCTCTTAAGCTTAATAGCAACATAATCAGCAGGGTCCCCCTCCTTTGGTGAGAAAAATTCAAGCTGTGGGTCTACAATTTCATTTTCATCTGTAAATACTGCATAATCAAGACCTGCAATATGAGCAGAACGAGGACCTACATCGTGAACTCCACTTTTATTAACTCTTATCATTGAACCACCGGCAACACCTAAAACTCTAACATCAAGAGAGCTAATGTAAGTTCTGTGTCCACCTACAATAGAATAATCAATAGCAGGTCGACCATTTTTAATTACACCAATATTTACAGTAGTACCGCCAACTTCAAAATACACACCATTACTTGCTCTTAAATACATAAGAGAACCCATAACAGATGCAGCAGGACCTGAAAGCATTGTTAAAACAGGTCTTTTCTTCATTTCATTAATTTCCATAACGCCACCGTCACCTCTCATTATCATAAGAGGAACATTAACACCGGCACTTCTTACACTTTCCTCAGTTGAGTTTGCAGTATTAAGCATTTTAGGAAGAATACTGGCATTAATGGCAGCAGTTCTTGTTCTTCTTGTAAGACCATAGAGCTTAGTAATTTCTGATGCAACAGTTGTTTCAAGTCCCAGTCTGTTACGAGCAATTTCATATACAAATTCCTCACCTGCAGTATCATCAACACCAAATGCCTCTGATGCAACAATTACATTTGCACCTTCACTTTTAAGCTCATTAACAGCCTTTGTAACTGTCATTTCATCTATATCTTCTGATTTAATATATCTATTTTTAATTTTTATTTTTCTGCCTGAGCCAAGGTCAATATCTTTAAGCTTTGTTTGGCGCTTTGCCAAAAAGCTTTCAATACCCTTTTGACCCATACCTACTATACCTACTGTAGCAACATCACCCTCAATAAGAGCATTAGTTGCCTGTGTAGTTGAGTGAGCAACAAATATTACATCTTCAGGCTTAATGTTGTTTTCCTTCATACAGTTTACAAACGCCTGAACAACACCTGTTGCAACACCATATTTATCATCGTGAGTAGTCTTTACAGATGACTTGCCAATTATTTCGTGAGTAGCATTATCAATAGCTACAGCCTTAGTATGAGTACCGCCTACATCAATACCCATTCTTACTTTTCTATCCATAAAAATTTACCCTCCTTAACCAAACATAAAGTATGTAACAGCCTGTAATATAATACAGATTATCCAGCCTGAAATAACACTCATCTTCATAAAATCTCTTGTTGAAATCTTAGCATAGCTTATGCCCCATACAATCCAAGACTGTGTAATACAACAAGATACATTCATTACTGTTGTTGCAGCAATCATTAACGGAGCAAGATACATTGTTGAAAAACCAATGCCCTTTAAAATACCAAGGGTAGCAGCACCACAGCCATAAAGTGTAAATGGACCTCTAAATAAGCCTAAAGGTGCAAGAAGCATAAATGCTATTGAAATAATAAGTGTATTATTTGGAATAATTCCATTAAATAACACATTGAAATATGGAATACAAAGCTCAGCAGCCTTGTTAAACATAGGCACCATTAAAAGGAAACCTACAAGAGGAGCTGTATCTACAACACCATCAAAGAAATCCTTGTTAAAGGTTCTGCAGGCAACTCTGAAATTTTTTAATCTGCCACATACAAAAAGTGCATAAAAACCACCAATTAAGAAACCTAAAATAATAGGCACTTTAAACACAATAAGTAACAATACAGGAATAAAAGGTGTAAGAAGTGCTAAACCGGGAGCTGTGTCCCTTTTTGCTCTTACAGGTCTTTGAGCTGCCCAAGAATGAACTGTCTTTTTCTTTCTCATAGTAAAGAGAATAAGCACAATAGTAAAGGCAAGCTGAACAGCAAGTGCAATACTTCCCCAATTTACATAAGTTTCATAAGGATATGTAGTCTTGCCTGCCTCATCAAGGAAGAAGGCTGTGTACTGACCAAAAAGTACAGGGTTAATAAACATACCTGCGCCAATACTTAACATAAATGAACATACTGAAAGCACCTTAGGAATACCAAGTGACATAAATATTGGTAAAACAATTACACCAATGGCTACAACTGCACCTGCACCAAAAAGTGATGAGAAAATAGCAGTTGTAACAGCACAAAGTAAAATACAAGTAATTGCAGGCTTATCACCGCCAAGCTCTGTTGTTTTTCTAATTAAGGTTGATGCGATGCCTGTAGTAAGAAGAACACGACCAAACCACGCACCAAACACTACATTAACTAAAACCGTTCCCCAGCCCTCAGGACCTCCTTGGAAAACCTTTTTAAAGGCTTCAATCCAAGAGAGATTTACTAAATCCTGATTAGCTGATATAAAATCAGGGTTAGTTACAAGCTTAAAACCAACCATAGGAAGAACTGTCCATATAATTGCCATAACAAGCATACCCATCATAAGGTTACCGCCTCTGGCAGCATATACGGCAAGCCCCACAAATGATACCAGAATTAATATACCGATAATATATTCCATAAAATTTCACCTCTAATCAAAAACCAATGTATATTACTTAACTAATGAATTAATCTTTTCCCAAACCTCGTCAATTACAGGAATACCATTTTCAAGATTGTCCTTTCTGGTATTTAATTCAATTTCACCAGGGTAAAATACTTCTCCACCTTCTTTAATAGGCTCTGATGACTTAATATCATCAATAATCTTATTAACAATACCGTCTGTAACATCTGGAGTATTAGCCTTTGATGGGTCAATAGCAATCATAATCTGTGTTAAGCCTACCTCATCACCAAAAGTACCAATTTCAGCTACAGAATTTGCATTTGTTAAAACTGTTGCAACTACATCAAGAAGAATTGATAAGCCACTGCCTTTCCAGTAACCCATTGGAAGAACTCTCCAAGTCTTTTCAATTTCAGCAGGGTCTGTTGTAAGGTTGCCCTCTGTATCATAGCCACCAGGTACAGGTAACTGCTGACCCTTTAATCTTGCCTCCTCAATCTTGCCGTAGGAAAACTGTGATACGGCACAATCTACAACTACATGGGCGCCGTTACTTCTAGGAACAGCCATAATAAATGGGTTATTTCCAATTTTTCTGTCCTTGCCGCCCCAAGCAGGCATATTAGGCATAGTGTTTGACCAGCAAATACCTATACAGCCCTTATCTGCTGCCTGCCAGCCATAGCTGCCACCTCTCATCCAGTGGTTGTTATCACCTAATGCCACAATACCAATACCATGCTCCTTTGCAAGCTCACAAGCTCTGTCCATAGCCAATGTAGCATTTAAGGGACCAAATCCTCTGTGACCGTTCCATCTTTCAAATGCGCCCATTTTAAGTTCAGTAGTTGCAATAGCTGACGGGTCAATTTCTCCCTTATCAAGATAGCTAACTACTCTTGGAAATCTGTTAACTCCATGGGAGTAAATACCGTCAAGACTGTTTCTTGCAAAAACTGATGCGGCAGCCTTTGCATTATCCTCTGAAAAACCTCTGCTCTGTAAAATTACCTTAAACTTATTTTCTAATTCCTCGTACTTAATTCTCATAATTTTAATCTCCTTTATTTGTTTATTTTCCATTATCTGAAAGCGCTTTCTTGTAATCTAATTATAGCAACCCCAACCCTATTTGTCAACAAAGTATAGTTAAAAAGCTAATTTTCATAAGTTTTTTACAACACATCAGACATCTGTATTTTTGCTAAATTCTGTAAAACATAGTTAAAACCACAAAAATTTACAACTCGTTTATGAAAGCGCTTTCATAAAATTTACCACCTTTTTATACAAATTGCACAAATATCCATAAATTAAAATAAGTGCAGACAAATTTCATCTGCACCTATTTTTAAAACATTTTAAGTTTTTTTACACTGTTTCTTTCAATTATTTCAGCCCTGATTACTAAACCGTTTTCAACTCTTTTGCCATCTAATATATCTCTTAACATAGATGCACAAAGCTGTCCCTGAAGCTCCGGCTTATTATCTATTGTTGTAAGCTCCTGCTCACATATTCTTGTTTCATTACAGTTATTACAGCCTGTTATGGCAACATCCTTAGGCACTTTAAAGCCTCGCCTTTTAAACTGCTTCATAGCACCTATAGCCGTAATATCCTCACCAAAAACAACAGCATCAAATTCTCTTCCTAAAGCTATAATTTTATCTGCTGCATCTGTGCCACCTGCAAGACCAAATTCAGTTTCTATAATTCTACTTTCAATCCTATCTATGTTGTGGAGCTTTAAAGATTCTCTAAAGCCGTCAGCCTTAATATTTGCTGAAGGAGTATCCATATCCTGCACATAATAAATATTTCTGTAGCCCCTGTCAAAAAGATAGTCTGTAATTTCCCTTATTGTGCCTCTGTCATCAACCATTACACTTTTAAAATTATCATAAGGCAGACTGCCATTAGCCATAATAACAGGAGTATTATTAAGTAAGGCAATATTTTCCTTAGTATCAATTATTTTACTGAAAACAGAGCCTATAAGCACAATTCCATCTACCTGCTTTTCAGTTAATATTTTAATATATCTTGCACATTCCTCTGCTGAATTACCAATGTTACACACCGTAACATTATAACCCTTTTTGCTAAATTCCTGTTCTATTACATATACCATTCTGGCATAGTGTGATACCCTTACATCTACTGTAAGCACAGCTATACTTTTCATTGTTTTTGATACCATACCCCTTGCAATGGCACTTGGCTTGTAATTATATTTTTTTAGAACTTCCTCTACTCTTTTTCTTACCTCAGGCTTAACATTTGTTTTATTATTAAGAACTCTTGATACTGTTGATATTGAAGTTCCTGCTTCCTTTGCAATATCATATATGGTCAAAGCTATCATCTCCCTGAAAAATTATATTTATAATATATCACATAAAAATAGCAATTTCAAGAAAAAGCGCTTTCAAAATTTACTGCTTATTCCTTTTGAAATTTAATTTATATTAAAAAAATAATTACAGTCATTGAAATATAATTTAAAAAATTAAAAGCCTTTATGGTTATATTTCCATAAAGACTTTTGTTTTAAAACTGTTTTAATATATCGTGATGACCAACATCAACTAAAATTATAATCTTTTCTCCCTCATAGTACCAAATGATACGAATACTCATATTAACACTACATTCATATAAATTATCAGTACCTTGAATTCTTTTCGTTCTCAAAGAGGGATGATTAGGATTTTCTGAAAAAAGCTTTAATTTATTCATCAACTGCTTTTTCTCTGTCACAGTTAAATTTTTATAGTGTTTTTGAAATCTGCTTGTAAAAGTAAATTGATATGCCATTAATCTGCCTCCAGCTGTTCAAAAAGTGAATCAACATTATCAAAAACAGGTTGTTCTCCGGCTTTAATTTTAGCTTTTACTTCATTTATTTCACTTTGTAGTTCATCAATATATTTTTTCGGATAAACCACAACAGGCATTATGTGAATTGCACCATCTTTTTCAAATATATCAAGCTTATCGCCCTCATTTAAACCAAGCTTTACTATTATTTCTTTTGGAATTGTAATTTGCGATTTTTGTCTTAATTCAGCTAACATAGATAAGCTCCTTTCATATTTAATTCTTAAAGTTAGATTTTCTTACTTTCTTACTTTTATTATATGCAATTTTTAATAAAAAATCAAGTTAAAAATTTTTACACAAAATTTTGTTCTTTGACCCATTTTTACTTTCCAAAATACAACATAAGTGCTTTTTCTGAAAAAGTCATAATCATAATAACCACACTACATAAAGCTGATATATAGTACCAAAGTATATATGTATTCCACCACATACCATATCTGTATAATCTACAGAAAATATAAAATAATATTAAATTTATAATTAAAAATAATAAAGCCATTATATCATAATCGGGTAGGAGGTAGATAATTATTTTATCTACCGACCTCCCACACCACCGTA
>JBJFFW010000042.1:0-6924 GCA_051892075.1 Lachnospirales bacterium | reverse complement strand
AGGCATTATACAGAAATGTTACCTTTAATAAAATCGTAAGTGAGCCTGTTATTATTGAGTATGTTGATATTCAAAAAATAGCAACCTCTTATCTTAAATATAGTAAAGGTGGAACTATTGGCTTAAAAAATGCTGTAGAGGCTTTGGATATTGAAATAGATTCAAGCCTGCATTTTCATAATGCCTTGTCTGATGCTTATTATACGGCTATGGTACTTAAAAAAATAAAGCCTGAAATTTTACCTGTTAGAATATTTAATTCAAAACATATTAAATAACATAAAAACTGTCGCATATCTAATTGATATACGACAGTTCTTTTTTATTCAGTCACTTCTTTATCCTCTTTTTTAAATACCATATAATAAACCATAGGTACCATAATAAGATTTACAATCATAGATGCAAGAAGTCCCACAAGCATTAATATAGCCATAGGTACAAAAAGAGCATCTCCAAAAAGTGCCAACGGCAAAAGTCCAAGTACAGTAGTCATAGAACTCATCATAATAGGTCTTAATCTTTGACCACCTGCTGACTTACAAGCCTCCTCAACACTCATACCCTTATCTCTTTCATTGTTAATACAATCTACCAAAACAATGGCATTTGCAAGTACGCACCCAAGCAAACTAACTGAACCAATAAGAGCAAATAAACTTAACGGCTGACCTGTAATTAAAAGAGCAAGGACACCTGCTGCTAAGCCAAATGGCACAGATATAAATATAATTGCAACCTTTCTAAGTGAGCCAAACTGTAAAAGAAGCATAAGAAGAATTGCTACAAAAGCTACAAAGGCAGCCTTTCCTATATTTACAAGAACTTCTTCCGTAAACTGTTTCTTTTTACCTGATTTTTCAATGGTTACGCTTTGAGGAAATTCATCAATATTCTCATCTATCATTTTTTCAAGCTGTGTTTGAATATCC
This sequence comes from Lachnospirales bacterium, assembly GCA_051892075.1. Taxonomy (GTDB): domain Bacteria; phylum Bacillota; class Clostridia; order Lachnospirales; family CAG-274; genus HGM11788. Next base: position 5,992 of record JBJFFW010000042.1, on the reverse strand, counting down.
ATATCACTTTTGTTATTTCCAACATAACAGCCTACTACTCTGCCTCGTCTGCCATCAACTCTTGAAATTGAGCTTATTTCAGGGTCAAGAGAAACATCAGCAAATTGAGATACGGCATATTTATTACCACTTACAGAAGATTTAACCTTAAATCCCTTAATATCCTCTCTTGAATCAATATTTGCATCAAGAACTACATTATATTCCTTATTACCACTTCTATAGGAAGAAACATCTCGTCCCATCATAGCAATACTAAGCTCATTTTGAGCCTCTGCCTCCATAAGACCTAAAGTATTAAGCTTTAATTTATCCATATTAATATGATAATTATAAGTTGCTATTTCATTTTTGTTCTGAATATTTTTAGTACCCTCAAAAGATGCCATCATATTATTAATCATTTCAGAAGCAGTGTTTAAATCATCAATATTATCTGAATAAATTTTCATTTCAACAGGCTTTGTGTTAAGGGCAAATATACCAAGCTCATCTACCATAAATGTAGCTCCACCTACATTTTGAGTAATTTCAGCTTGAAGAAAGTCAACCATTTCTCCTGCATTTTTAAATCTGTCACCTTTTGAAAAATCAACTTTCACAAATATATCGCCTAAATTATCTGAATCCAATTTAGGCATAATTGAATAATCATATCTTGGTATACTTGTGCCTACAGCACTTAAATAAAATTCAGTTTCAGGCTGTTGTTTAAGTACATCTTCAACATTATCCACAATTTCCCTTGTTCTTTTAATATCGTCTTCTTTATTGCCTGTTATTTCTATTGTTATAATATCCTTACCGGCAGTTGGCACAATTTGAGTTCTAAGTACAAATATAGAGGAACCACAAAGACACATTAACAAAACAGCAACTAAAATTGTAGCTTTTCTATTCTTAAAAGCATGGCTAAATGCTAAATCATATAATCTTCTTGACGGTGGAACTTTTGAGCTTTTCTTTTCATCAGTCTTTTTAAGGAAGAAATAACTCATAAGAGGAGTTACCGTAACAGATACAATATATGATGCCACAAGACAGCAAATTATAACTACAGGAAATGTAATTGAAAGCTGTCTGTAAGCTCCCGGAAGTACAAATAATGAACTAAAAGCCAAAGCAGTTGTAAGCATTGATATAAAAACAGGAAGTGCCACTGATGACACACCTTTTACAACAGCTTCTTTTCTGTCCATATCCAAATCCAGATTTTTTTGTATTGCATCACTTACTACTACAGCATTATCAACCAACATACCAAGTACCACTATAAGGGAAGCAAGAGATACAAACTGAATTTCATAGCCAAAAAGATAAGTACATATAAAACTTGCAAATATTGCAAGAGGTATTGCAAAAGAAACAACAACTGCATTTCTAAAATTCATACCAATCATTATAACAATAATTACAAGAATTATAGACTCTAAAAGATTTATGATAAAACTGTTTATAGAGTCCTCAACCTCATTAGGCTGCATAAAAATCTTATTAACCTTTACACCCTCGGGCAAGGTTTCATTATAGTCATCAATTATTTTATTAACATCATCTCCTACACTTACTACATTTAAACCTTCTTCAAAATAAACGGCAAGTATAGTTGAATAGCTGTCATTATAAATATAATATCCCTCATCATCAGGCATTTCCATTCTAATATCTGCAATATCAGAAAGTCTTGTAATAATATTATCCTTATTTGATGAAACAACAATATTTTTAATATCGTCAATACTTTCAAACTGTCCTGAAGTAGATACCTTAATTTCATTTCCATCTACATTAACAGTACCTGTAGGAAGTTTTGAATTGTGATAAGATATAACTTGACTTAGCTCTGCAAGAGATACATTTATATCATTAAGTTTTTTAGTATCTACAGTAACCTTAACTTCTGATGGTGTATCACCATAAATATCAACTTTTCTTACACCCTCAACAAGTCTTAACTTATCACTTACTTCATTACTTCTTTGAGCAAGTTCGTCATTAGAAATATTATCTCCTGTTACAGACAAAATAAGTCCTGCCGTATCCATAACATCATCTTTAACTGTAATTGATGATACTCCAGATGGCAAACTAGGTTTTAAATCATCAAGCTTATCCTTTAAATCATCAAAACTTTTGTCAACTTCGTCTTGAGATAAATCCATACTAAGAGTAACAGTAGTTACACAATAGTTGTCATAAGCCGTTGTTTCACACTTATCATATCCATTAATTTCCATACAGATATGTTCAACTTTATCTGTAACAAGAGCCTCAATATCCTCGGCAGTAGCTCCCGGATAAACTACAGCAACACTTGCAACAGGCAAAACTACCTTTGGAAAGTGCTGTTTTGGCATTTGATAATAGCTTACACCACCGGCAATAAAAACCATTATCATAATTATTATGACAAAAAGCTTATTTTCAATAATTCCTGCGAAGAAATTTTTATTTTTCATAATATCACTCCTCCACTGTAACCGTATCATTTTCTCTAAGGCTCTTAACACCCTCTGTTACAACTACAGCAGAAGGGTCTGAAATCTGAATTTCGACCTTATCTCCAGAAATTTCTCCAAGAGTAACCTGACTTCTGTGAACTTTGTTATTTTCATCTATTGAATATACATAATCAACTCCGTCAATGTTAAATACGGCATTAATAGGAATGTAACAGCCTGTTGCGTTTCCTGTAATAATTTTAACATTAACTGTTTCACCTATTGTAAATTTACTTTCAACAGGAATTAATATATCTACAGCATAGGTTCTTGTACCTTCATCAGGGTATTGAGCAATAGTTGAAACTGTACCTGAAATTTTGCCGTTTATAAGTGCCTTTTGTCCCAGATGTACGCTGGCATAATCTCTGTCAGCTACACCTACTGTTACTACAAGCTCCTTGCTTTTAGCCACAACTACAGGATATCCTGCTGCTATAACCTCTCCCTCCTTATAAGGAAGCTCCATTACATAGCCGTCAGCCTCTGCTGTAATTACGGTATCATTAATATTTTTCTGAGTAATATTTGAATTTGTCTTTGAACTGTTAACAACAGCCTGTGCCGCTGCCACATCTTTATCTCTGCTTACTTTTAAATTACTAAGGCTTTTTTCAGCATTAATTTTTTGTGTTTTTAAAGACTCAACCTCTGCCTTACTCTGTTCAAGTTTAGCCTTGCTTTGTTCAAGCTCTGCCTTACTTCCATCATACTTTGCCTCTGCTGCATCATATTCAGCACATTTTGAAGTATATTCATCTTGCATACTCTTAAAATCAAGGTCTGATATACCTCCTACATTGTGAACAGCCTCCGCTGCATCTAACTGCTCTTTAGCTGTATCTAAAGCCTTTTTAGCTGCATCAAGGTTTGTCTTTGTTGCCACAAGTCCGACTTCAAGAGCATCTATAGCTTTCTGTCCAGCTTCTATGCCCTGTTCACCGGCATTAATACTTGTTTGTAAAGTATTAATGTTATTTTCGGTATTTACAATATTGGTATTGTATGTATCTTTTATTTTATCAAGATTTGCCTGTGCCTGAGCAGTAGAATCACTGTTAATATCGGAAGAATATTTTAAATTTGTGGCATCAAGCTTTGCAAGGGTCTGACCTTTTTTAAATTCCTGTCCTTTTTCAACATATATATTTGAAATTTTGCCTGACATTAAAAAAGAATAGTTTTTGGTATCCTTTGCCTTAACCACACCAATATAGTCATAGCCTGTTGTTACACTATCTAGCATAACAGCCTGTGCTTTAACTGATTTTGCCTCTTTATTCTCTCCATTAGTATTATCTGAGTCTGAACAGCCTGTTGCTAGGATTAAAAGAAGTATTAAAAATATACTTTTTTTCATTAAAATCCCTCCTCTATATTATTAATATTTTTCTAATCTAATTTTAATATTTTAATTATTATATTTCAACGGTCAATATTTATCATAGAGTGGTATATTACTCACATTTTACCTAATTTGTTACTTATTTCTAAATTTGTTGAAAAAGTTAACTCCCTGTGTTATTATAAATTTAGGTGATTATATGAAAGATACAGATTTAAGAGTAATTAAAAGCAAAAAAAATATTAAAAAAGCTTTTCTTGAACTTATGACTGAAAAAAAATATCAGCAAATTACAGTTAAAGATATTGCCCAAAGAGCTTTAATAAACCGTAAAACATTTTATTTTCACTATGAAACAAAAGAGGCTTTATATAATGAAATTGCAAAGGAAGTAACAGAGCTTATTAACCCAAGTGAAATTCTAGGAAATATACAAAATTCCACAAAAGAAGGTCAGCGTCAGATTTTTAAAATATTTCTAAGTGAGCTTAAAAAAAATAAAGATGTTTGTACCGTATTTTTAGATGATATAACAAATCCCGGATTTCATAATATGATGAGAGAAAAAATATCCGATGCACTTTGGTCAGAAACAGAAATATCAAAAAGAATTAAGGGTACAAATTTTTCCTATAAATTTCTTACAGATGCCTATTTTGCAATTTTCAGACTTGTAATAGTGTGGTGGCTTGACTCTGACTCAGAAAATCCCGATGATGCAATAGAATTTCTCTTTAATTTTTTCTCTAAAGAACCCCTTGAACTTTTGGGTATAAAATATGATTAAAAAATGCTGTACAAATTTGTAAAAATATAGTATAATTACTTTAACTATAATTTTCGGAGGATTAAAAAAATGTTTGATAAAAATAAAGAAAATCAGGCTACACTTATTTCTTACATACCGGATTTAAAAGTAGTTGACGCTACTTTAAGAGATGGCGGTCTTGTAAATAATTTCAGATTTACTGATGAATTTGTAAAGGATTTATACCTTGCTAATATTAAAGCAGGTGTAGATTATATGGAATTTGGCTATAAAGCTTCAAAAGAAATTTTTGATGAAAAAGATTTTGGCAAGTGGAAATTCTGTGTTGATAAAGATGTAAGAGAAATTGTAGGCGATAACAACACTAATCTTAAACTTGCAGTTATGCTTGATGTAGGAAGAACTAATAAAGAGGATATTCTTCCAAAAGAAGAAAGTCCTTTTGACCTTGTAAGAGTTGCTACTTATATTCATCAGCTTCCTGCTGCCATTGACTTAATTGAAGATGCAAAAGCAAAAGGTTATGAAGTATCTGTTAATATTATGGCTGTTTCAAAGGTAAATACAGAACAGCTTGACGAAGGTCTTGAACTTCTTGCAAAAAGCTCTACAGATATTATTTATCTTGTTGACAGTTTTGGTTCATATTATCCTGAACAGATTGAAGCCCTTACAAGAAAGTATGTTGAAATAGGTAAAAAATATAAAAAGAAGATTGGTTTCCATGGTCATAACAATCAGCAGCTTGCTTTTGCCAACACTATTGCCGCTTTAAAAAATGGTGCAACTTTAATTGATGCTACAATGAGTGGTATGGGCAGAGGTGCAGGCAACTGTTTTATGGAACTTTTGCTTGGCTTCCTTAAAAATCCTAAGTATAATGTAGTTCCTACAATGGATTTTGTTGAAAAACATATTCTTAAATTAAAAGAAGACGGAATAGTTTGGGGTTATGACTTCCCATATCTTATGACAGGTATCTTAAATTGTCATCCTCGTTCAGCTATTAAGTTTACACAAGAAAAAAGAACTGACTATAAAACTTTCTATCACGAAATTCTTGATATGGATTAATATAAAATTTTCACAAAAAACATCGGTTTTTTCAGCCGATGTTTTTTTGTATTTTGTGACATTTTCTATTGATAATGTAAAATTACTGTGATAAAATAGTGAATATAAAGTAAATTTTATGTTAAATTTGGGAGGAAGTTTTTATGGACTGGGCGACAATTTTAATTGGCCTTTGTGGAGGTCTTGGTCTGTTTCTTTATGGTATGGATGTTATGGCATCAGGCTTGCAAAAAGCCGCCGGCAATAAGATGAAAAACATCCTTGGGGTTCTTACTAAGAACAAGTTTTTAGTCATACTTTTAG
>JBJFFW010000041.1:0-6970 GCA_051892075.1 Lachnospirales bacterium | reverse complement strand
AAAGTTTAATATTATTTTTAAGTTCTAATACCTTACTCTTAATTTCTTCAAGTTTAGCAGGGTCAGTTTCATTAAAGCTATAGCCTAAACTCTTTGCTGCCATACCAATTACAGCTCTGTAATCATCAAGTGCTACTAACTGACCTGCATATTTAGAATCAAAAAGGTCTGCATAAGAGTCTATTTCATCTGTAATATTGGCTTTATTTACAGCTATACCTGCTACACCACCTAAATAAGGAACGGAATATTTATTGCTTGGGTCATAAGATGGGTTTTTGTAAGCCTCACCAATATTTTCAAAATTAGAAAGTTTTGACATATCAAGTGGCAATAACATATCCTGTGAAATACACTGTTCTACCATATAATCACTAGGCTGAATAATATCAAAGGCATCTTCACTTTCAGCCTTTACCTTTGCAAGCATATCCTCATTAGATGAGAATGTGGAAACATTTACCTTTATTCCTGTTTCCTCTGTGAAACTGTCAATTACAGACTGTGGTATGTATTCTGTCCATACAAAGACATTTATTTCTTCATCTGTAGTTGTGCTATCACCTGTTGCAGTCTGAGAAGTGCCACAGCCTACTGTCATTAAAAGAATTGAAATAGCCAAAAGGCTTGATAAAAATTTTTTCATAAATAATTACTCCTTTACTTTTTATTTTTATTTAAAACACCTGATTGTGTTATAAATACAAAAATTATTGTACCGATTAAAACAAGGGTAGATAAAGCATTAATATCAGGTGCTACACCACTTTTAATACTTTCCATAACCTTTAAGGGATAGGTTTTTGTTTGTCCGTTTGTAAAATAGCTTATAATTACATCATCAATAGAAAGAGTGAAAGCTAAAACTGCACCACCTGCAATACCCGGAGCTAAAACAGGCAAAGTAATATAAAAAAATGTTTTAACTCTCCCTGCTCCAAGGTCCATTGATGCTTCTTCTATGGAATTGTCATAACCTGATAATCTTGCTCTTATATTAAAAATTACAAAAGGAATTGAAAATGTTGCATGAGCAAGAATAAGTGTAAGCATACCTCTTGGAATATTCACATTTGAAAACAATGTAAGAAGTGATATACCAAGTACAATTTCAGGAATTACAACAGGAATATATAAAAGTGCATCTATAGCTGTTTTACCTCTAAATTTGTATTTATACATACCAACGGCTGCAAGAGTACCAATAATTGTTGAAATAAGGGTTGCCGCTACTGCAATAATCATTGTATTTCCAAAGGATTGAAGTAAAGAGTGGTTATCAAAAAGCTTTACATACCAGTCAAAGGTAAAACCTTTCCAAGTAAGATAAGGCTTTGAGGTAGTTGCATTAAAGCTGTTTACAACAATAACTGAAATTGGTAAAAACAAAAACAAATATACAATTAAACAATAAATTATTGAAAAACCCTTTTTTAATTTCTTCTTTGTTTTTCTTTTCATTGGCTACACCCCCAGACTTTCCATATCTCCGCCACATTTTTGATAAAGTTTTACCAAAAGCAGAGTTATAATTATAAGCACAATAGAAAGTGCTGCACCAAGAGGCCAGTTATTACCGCTTTGGAACTGACGCTCAATTAAGTTACCTATAACATCAGAGTTACCTCCACCAAGAATATCAGATACAAAGAAGTAACCAAGAGTAGGAATAAATACCATTATTGAGCCTGAAAAAATACCACTTGCCGTTAAAGGAAGAATAACTCTTAAAAATGTAGATACTCCCTTTGCCCCTAAATCTGCTGAGGCTTCAAGAAGGCTTTTATCAAGTTTTTCAATAGCAGTATATAAAGGAAGAACCATAAAAGGAAAAAGACAATATACCATACCTAAAACAGTAGTTCCCTGTTTAAATAAAAATTCCACAGGCTTATCAACTAATCCTAAAGTTACAAGCACATTATTAAGCCAACCGTTTGTGCCTAAAAATGTTCTCCAGCCATAAATTCTAATAAGAGAATTAGTCCAAAAAGGAATAATTACAAGCATATATAAAAATGCTTTTTTCTTACTCATTGTTCTTGCAATAAAAAATGAAAAAGGATAGGCAACAACAATGCAAATTACAGTTGTTAAAAAAGCAATTACAATAGACTGAAAATAAATCTGTATGTAATTTGGGTCAACAAGTCTTTTATAATTATCTGCCGTAAACTTAAATTCAAGATTATAATGAGAATCTATGCCACAAAAACTCATTACCAAAACATATAAAAGAGGAATAACTATAAAAAAGGCAAGCCATAATACTACAGGTCCTACCATAACAGTTGCAGGTACAGTTTCTGATTTTAATTTAGCCATATTACCTACCTCCTACTGTATTATAATATCTTCAATAGCTCTAAAAAATCTGTTGCTTTCAGATGGAATAATTTTAGCATCATCAACATCCCAATAAACATATACATCACCTGAAACAGGTATTTTTTGTCCTGCAAGTCTTTCGATTTTAATTTCGTGTCCATTTGGAAGTACAATAATTGTTTTAAGCACAGAGCCAACATAAACCTGTTCTTTAATTATGCCCTTTAAAGTAAAGCCATCTCTAGGAGTTTCAGAATACTGTATTCTTTCAGGTCTTATGGAAATTACAACCATTTCATTTGGAGAAAAGCTCCTATCTCCTCTTGCCACTACATGACCACACTCAAGCATTACATGAATATCCTTTTCATCGGTATAATTTACACAGCCTTCAAAAATATTTGTTTCACCAATAAATGTTGCAACAAACTGGGTTTGTGGGTCCTCATAAATTTTTTCGGGAACATCAATTTGTTCAAGTACACCGTTATTCATAATTGCAATTCTGTCACTCATTGATAAGGCTTCTTCTTGGTCGTGGGTAACATAGATAAAGGTTATGTTTAACTTTCTTTGAAGTCTTTTAAGTTCAAGCTGCATTTGTTTTCTAAGTTTTAAATCCAAAGCACCTAAAGGCTCATCAAGAAGCAGCACTCTTGGGTTATTTATTAAAGCTCTTGCTATTGCAACTCTCTGTTTCTGACCACCTGATAATTGAGAGGGATATCTGTGTTCAAAACCTCCAAGCTGCACAAGTTCAAGAATTTCAGGAACTCTTTTTGCTATTTCAGCCTTACTTACCTTTTTCATTTTAAGTCCGTAAGCCACATTATCATAAATTGTCATATGAGGAAAAAGAGCATAACTTTGGAAAACCGTATTTACATTTCTTTCATAAGGCTCTTTATCTGCAATATCCACACCCTCAACAGTTATATTTCCGCTTGTTATTTCTTCAAAACCTGCAATCATTCTTAAAGTAGTGGTTTTTCCACAGCCTGAAGAACCAAGAAGTGTTAAAAATTCTCCCTCGTAAACATCAAGATTTAAGTTTTTAACAACATGGTTTCCACCATCATAAATTTTATTTACATTTTTAATGCTGACTATTACATTTTTTTCCATTTATCAACACTCCTTTATTACAATGCCTTGTTACCTCTTTCACCTGTTCTTATACGCATTGCATCTTCCATATTTCTAATAAATATTTTACCGTCACCTGCTCTGCCTGTAGGAACTTTACTTCTTACCTCGGCTATAATTTCCTCAATTTTTTCATCAGGAACTACTGCTGAAATCTGAATTTTAGGCAATAAATTAATTGTGGTTTTAAAGCCCTTAATCTGATTTACTCCAGCCTCACCAACAGCACCTCTTTGAGTACCGCAGCCCATAACAGATGAAATTGTCATACCGCTTAAACCAATATCATCTAAAATATTTTTTACAACTTCAAGTTTTTCAGGTCTTACTATTAAAATAATCTCTTTCATAAAAAATCAATCCTTTCATAAAATAAAAAAGAGACAACCTTAAAGATTGCCTCTTTGCTTCGTTTAAATTTCATATATAATTTATACACCTATTTATTTTTAATTACAATTATAACAAATAATAGTTTTAATACTTATTTTTAATTACTTCATTACAATAATTAATTATAATTTAACTTTTTTCTCTTACCATTTTAAACATCTGAACTCTGTTATTTATATCCATTTTTCTGTAAATATTTAAAATATGCTTTTTAAGGGTGTTTGTGCTAATTATAAGCTCACTGCAAATTTCATTATTGTCCTTTCCCTCCATAAGCTTAATTAAAACATCTTCTTCCCTTTTAGTAAGCTGATATTTTTCAACAGTTTCTTTAATTGAAAGTTTATCTACATTTTCATTTTTTCTTTTTCTGCTTTCATAAAGCCTAAAAGCTAAATGCTCCTTTAACATATCAAGAAGAAAAATATCTTCATACAAAAAATTATCCTTTCCAATAGTTCTGTAAAGGGTTATAGCTCCTAAAAATTCCTTGTTATAAGCTAAAATTATCTGCATGGAATAATGCCACCTATTTGCAATATAGAGCTTTTTATAAAATTCAGATTGTACTCTCACTTCGTCCTCTATAATGTCAGTTTCTCTGTAAACCATACATTTACCACTATACATTATACCTCTTGAATAGTCCATTCTGTCAAAATTGGCAGAGCCTTCAAGGTCAGCATTATAGCCTACTCCATCTACAAGACCGTCCTCACCGTTTTCTTTTGCAAGAAAAAAATCGGCAGCATCAAAATCAAGCAATAACTTTAACTGTTCAAGTAAAGTCTTTCTCATTTCAGTTAAATCTTTTGTAGAATAAATTTTATAAATAATATTATTAAGTACAAGCCAGTCATTGGTTTCAAGTTTTTTCATAAGTTCACCTCTGTGTATAAGAAAAAAGGCAACCGAAAAACCGATTGCCTCTTTACAATATCAATCTAATTATACACCTATATTTATTTAAAATCAAGAGAAAAGAACAAATTTAGTTACATTTCTTCTTTAATGGCATTTTCAAAAATGTCAAGACCTGCATATAATTGTTCATCTGTAATAACAAGAGGAGCTAAAAATCTTATAACATTTCCATAAATTCCGGCAGACTCTACCATAAGTCCATGATTTGCACAATTATCTATTATTTTTCTTGTAATTTCAGGATTTGGCTCTTTTGTATTTCTATCTTTTACAAACTCAATACCAATCATAGCACCAAGTCCTCTTACATCACCAATAACATCATATTTTTCAGCCATTTCATTATATCTCTTCGTTACAATTTCTCCAATTTCCAAAGACCTGTCAGCAAGATTATCCCTTTCCATAACCTCAATAACCTTTAAAGCAGCAGCACAAGCAAGGGCATTACCACCAAAAGTGCCACCTATAGTGCCGCCAATAGCTGACTCCATAATTTCATCTCTTGCCACAATAGCAGATAATGGCACACCACCTGCAATAGATTTAGCTGTAGCTAAAATATCAGGCTCTGCACCAACTTCCTTCCAGTATTCTGATGCAAACATTTTTCCTGTTCTGCAAAAACCTGACTGAACTTCATCAGCAACAAGTAAAATCCCATTATCATCACATATTTTTCTAATAGCCTTAACCCACTCTATAGGAGCAGGAATAAATCCACCCTCACCCTGTAAAGGCTCTAAAACTATTGCTGCCACGAATTCAGCAGGAGAACATTCTTCAAAAGTCTTGTAAATTGAGTCAATATAATACTTTATGGCACTATCTTCACTCATTCCCTCAGGTCTTCTATATAAATAAGGGTATTCGGCTCTGTAAACACCATCTGGAAAAGGTCCAAAGCCTTTAGCATAAGCTTTTTTACTTGTCATAGTCATAGTAAGCATAGTTCTGCCATGAAATGCTCCTGAAAATACAATAATATTAGGTCTTTTAGTGTAAGCCTTTGCAAGCTTAACAGCATTTTCATCAGCCTCTGCACCTGAATTTGTAAAATAAGCCTTTTTGTGTTCACCTCTTACAGGCACAATTTCAGCTAATTTTTCAGCTAATTTAACATAGCCTTCGTGAGTTACAATATTAAACATACCATGGAAATAATTATCAGCCTGTTTTTTAACAGCCTCAACTACTTCACTTTGGCTGTAGCCAATATTTAATACACCTACTCCGCCAATCCAATCAAGAAATATATTTCCGTCTAAGTCCTCAACCATAGCTCCCTCGCCTCTTTTAATTGCCACAGGATAAATACAGCCAATGGCTGATGGAGTAGCTGCCTTTCTTCTTTCAATAAGAGCCTTTGATTTAGGTCCGGGTAAAGTTTCAGTAATAATTTTTGGTAATTCATTTTTTAACATAATTAAACCTCCGTTTTTTATAATAAAAAAAGGCACAGAATTACACATTCTATGCCTCTTTGCATTAGTTATTTTATATTATAATGATTTTCTGTAAATATCTGCAATTTCTTCTTGAGTAAATACTACAGGATTATTTTTAATACTTGCTGCTGAAACTTTCATACAGTTTTCAGCCATCCACTCTACATCACTTTCGCAAATACCAAGTTCTGATAAACTAACACTTAAATTAATATCCTCTAAAAGCTTTCTAATTCTGTCAGCACAATCTGTTGCGTCATTTCCTCCAAGAATTTTAGAAATTTCTCCAAACTTCTTTTCATCACCTTTGTAAGAAACCTCGACAATATTAGGTGTTAATGCTGCCAAGCCTTTTCCATGAACAATATCCTTTAAGCCACTTGCAGGGTGTTCCATACCATGAGATAGGGTTACACCTGCAGTATTTATAACCATACCACCAATAGTACTTGCTATTGTAATATTTTCCCAACCCTCTTTATAACTTGGGTCATTATAAACCTTTACAAGATTATCTGCTATAAGCTTAATAGCATAAATGCTTAAAGCGTCAGTAAAAGGCTGAGAAATCTTTGAAGTATAAGCCTCCATACAGTGGCATAAAGCATCAAAGCCAACTGATGCCAAAACAGCCTTTGGCATTGTCATCATACATTCAGGGTCTACAATAGAAACTTTTGGCACAATGGCATTACATCTTAAAGATTTTTTATCACCATTTTCAGGATTTG
>JBJFFW010000040.1:0-1618 GCA_051892075.1 Lachnospirales bacterium | reverse complement strand
TCAAATTAAGTTTTTCATAAAGCCTATTCCATTCACTTAATTTATAGGGTTTAACATCATTATCTAAGCATAATTGACTACATAAAATTATAATTGCAATAGAATTATCATTCATAGTTTAATCCCTCTCTTTTTGTGAGCTACTTGCCAAAGCAAAAGGAAAAACTTTTAAACAGCCTTTTTCCATAAGCAAATTACCACAAACTGTTAATGTCCATCCCGAATCCACAACATCATCAACTAATATTATATTTCCTGATATATGTGTATTATCTAGTAAAGCAAAGGATTTTAGAGCATTTTCACACTGATGGGAACTGTTTTTCATATCTTTTTGCTGAACACCACTCAATTTTTTAAGCAAAACAACATATTCAAGTCCACATTTTTCAGCAAGTCTTTTAGTAAAATCTTCTACAATATCACTTCTTAAAGATGGTACACAGGTAATATATTTTATTCTATTTTCATTTATAATATTTTCTAATACTTCTGCACTTTTACAAACTAGCTCATCTCTAAATCTATTTAAACCCGAATACTTGTCTTCTTTTACCAACATTCCATATCCTGGGTCACCATATTTTGAAATACAGATGCCTACTTCATTAACTTTTTCGATTTTTTCATACTTTGTTAAATAAGTTTCCGGCCATATAGTTTTAGGTTCAATGGTTATAATAAGACTATCCAAATAATCTTTAGCAATATTGATATACTCTAAATCTACATTTGATGAAAATTCTTCATATCCTAAACAATTTGAACATATACCACAGTTTTCAGTTGTATAATCATCAAGACAATTTGCTATATATTTTCCATAACATTCCTTTGTATTAACAAAGTCAGCCATTTGTTTTTGTTCCCTATGTCTAATAGCTGTAATTTCATCATAATGCTTTTTATTATATCTAAATATTTTTAAAGTTGTATAATATCTACGACCTTTTTTATAGAGAGAGCCTTTATTTTCTAAAAAATCAATAGCCTTTTCTATTCTGCTTCTTCTAATATTTACATTTGCAGCTATTTTACTTATTCCTAAACCCTTATTTTTTCTTATAAATTTCCAAATTGTTTTAATTTCCTCTTTAGTTGGAAAAGCTGTATTTATAAAATAATTTTGAATATTATTATCCTCAAAACCGCACATTAAAAAAGTATATGCCCTATCAATATTTCTTCCTGCTCGTCCTATTTGCTGATAATAGGATACAATATTTGACGGTTGCTGATAATGAATTACAAAGGCTATATCCCCTTTATCATATCCCATACCAAGTTTCACAGTTGAAATGATAGCTTTTATCTTATTTTCTTTAAATAAGTTTTCAGACTCTTTATTTATATAATCGTCCTTACCCCTTGAATAATAACTTCTAACATTTATGCCATTTTGGAGTAAAAAATCAGTTAAATAGTCACAATCTTTTTGAGTAAGACAGTATATTATCCCACTTCCTTCAAGTTTATTAATATTCTGAAGTATCCAACCATATCTCTTAACTGAATCAGATAATTTTAAAATTTGTATGGATAAAGATTTTCTTAATAGACTACCTTTTAATACACAAACCTGTCTTCCTAATTGCCTTTTTAAATCCTCCACAACTCT
>JBJFFW010000039.1:0-1628 GCA_051892075.1 Lachnospirales bacterium | reverse complement strand
TATTATCACTTGGCACAAGCTTTGAAATAGCCTCTTTAAGCTCCCATATATTTTCTCCTGTTTTAGCACTTACCCAAATAGAGTTTGGAATATCTGTTTTTTCCTTAACTTCATCAGATTTATTAAAAACAATTATATATGGAAGTTTTTTATCCTTAATAACTTCAATTAAATCTTCATCATTTTTGGTTAGTCCAATATTTCCATCTACCACAAGTATTGCAATATCTGTTTTATTTAAAACCTGATAACTTTTTTCTATTCTCTTACTTCCAAGCTCGCCACTATCATCAATTCCCGGAGTATCAATAATCATAACAGGTCCTAGAGGCAAAAGCTCCATTGCTTTTTGCACAGGGTCAGTTGTAGTGCCTTTAATATCAGATACTACAGCAAGATTTTGGCCTGTAATTGCATTTATAATACTTGATTTTCCTGCATTTCTTTTTCCAAAAATACCAATGTGTATTCTGTCTGATTTTGGAGTATCATTAAGTCCCATAGCCGCACCTCCTAAAATCTGAAATCTCTTTCACCGTCAGAGATTAAGTTAAGTCTTTCTTTAACAATATTTTTAACCTTTTCATTAGGTATATTTTCTATTTCTTTTAAAATAAGTTCATTGCCAATTTTCTTGGTATCTTCTGTGGCATAATCACACAAATATTCCTTTAATGTCATTAAAGCATTAGGATGACAGCAGTTTTGTATTTGACCACTCTTACAAAGGCTCATAAATCTGTCACCTGTTCTGCCCTCTCTGTAGCAGGCAGTACAGAAACTAGGAATATATCCCATTTTCATAAGCCAGTTTACAACTTCATCTAAAGTTCTTCTATCCTCTACATCAAACTGTGCTGAATTATCGTCTTCTTCCTCTGGCTCATAATATCCGCCAACACTTGTCTTTGAACCACCACTAATTTGGCTGATACCAAGATGCAAAACTCTCTCTCTTGTTTTTTGAGATTCTCTTGTAGATACTATCATACCTGTATATGGCACAGCTATTCTAATACAGGCTACAATCTTTGCAAAAATATCATCACTTACGCCGTCAGTAAAATCATCAGGATTTATATCATCAGCAGGTCTTATTCTTGGAACAGATATTGTGTGAGGACCTACTCCATGAACAGCCTCTAAATGCTCCGCGTGCATTAAAAGTCCTGCAAATTCATATCTGTATTTTTCAAGTCCGAATAAAACACCAAGACCTACATCATCAATACCACCCTCCATAGCTCTGTCCATAGCCTCTGTATGATAAGCATAATTATGCTTTGGTCCTGTTGGGTGTAAGGTTTCATAGCTTTCTTTGTGATAAGTTTCTTGGAACAAGATATATGTACCAATACCTGCATCTTTAAGTTTTCTATAATTTTCAACAGTTGTTGCCGCAATATTTACATTTACTCGTCTTATTGCACCATTTTTATGCTTTATTGAATAAATGGTTTTAATACACTCTAAAATATATTCAATAGGATTATTAACAGGGTCCTCTCCTGCCTCTATGGCAAGTCTCTTATGTCCCATATCCTGTAAAGCTATAACTTCTTTTTTAACTTCTTCCTGAGTAAGCTTTTTTCTTGCTATATGCTTATTTTTTAAATGATAAGGACAAT
>JBJFFW010000038.1:0-1629 GCA_051892075.1 Lachnospirales bacterium | reverse complement strand
AAGATTTATTGTAACATCAACCTTTTTATCAAGCTTTACCTCACTTAAAATAATATTGGCTTCACTACCATCGGGGTAAAGCTTTTCAATTCTTGAAAGCTTATCAATAATTTTGTTCTGGAAGTTTTCAGTTACATCAACATTAATACCTTTAAATGAATATTTCATAAATATCCCTCCCTATTGTAAAATCGGATAAATCAAACCCCAAAATTTGAAATAACCTAAACATTTATAAATAATGTTCTTATATAACTAATTCGACAAGGGGAATAATTTTCCTTTTATTTTAGAAAAAATATTTTTTATCAATTTTTTTACAAAATTTTTCACAAAATTTCAAAAGCCTATTGTTTCCAAGGTTTTTTTAGGATTTTCATATTTTTGTGGATAACTCTGATATTTATACTTATTCACAGTAAAAAATTGTGGATAAGTGGGAAAACTCTGTTAATAACCTGTATAAGCCTGTTTCAGAGTGTGGATAAGTTTAAGTTATTCACATTTTATTTGTTACAAAAGTTTTAAAATATGTTACAAAATATAAATTATAATTATTATTATTTAAACTTTGGTGATTTTATACAAAAAATATTTTTACTATTTTTTCATAAAATCAAAAAAGATTGATATTTTTATAACAATTTCACAAAAGACAATCTTTCTTTTTATATAAATCTTATAAAGTTTTAGAAGTATTGTTTTTATACTTGATTTTTAAATTATAGTGTGGTATACTCATAACTGTAATTGATAAATATTTAACAATCAATGAGGATTACCAACTTAAAGGGAAATCCTATATTTTTAAGGAGAGATTGTTAAAATATTAACGATTGTGTATGAAGAAAGGATGTTTAGAATGGAAAAGGTAATTAACTCAGGTCTTATTGACAATGTTGATGCTCTTATGAGCAAAATTAAAACTATGAAAATTGCTCAGGCTGAATTTGCTAAGTTTTCTCAAGAACAGGTAGACAAAATATTTTTTGAGGCCGCTATGGCTGCTAACAAAATGAGAATTCCTTTGGCAAAAATGGCTGTGGAGGAAACAGGTATGGGTGTTGTGGAGGATAAGGTTATTAAAAATCATTATGCCTCTGAATATATTTACAATGCTTATAGAAATACTAAAACCTGTGGTGTAATTGAGGAAGATAAAGCTTACGGAATTAGAAAAATTGCTGAACCTATAGGTCTTATTGCTGCTGTTATTCCTACTACTAACCCTACATCTACAGCGATTTTTAAAACTTTAATTGCTTTAAAAACCAGAAATGCCATTATTATAAGCCCTCATCCAAGAGCTAAAAAATCTACTATTGAGGCTGCAAAAATTGTTCTTGATGCCGCAGTTAAAGCAGGTGCTCCTGAAGGTATTATTGGTTGGATTGATGTGCCTAGTCTTGAACTTACTAATGAAGTTATGAAAAATGCTGATATTATTCTTGCTACCGGTGGCCCCGGTATGGTTAAGGCTGCTTATTCATCTGGTAAGCCTGCCCTTGGTGTAGGTGCCGGAAATACTCCTGTTATAATTGATGATAGTGCTGATATTTTACAGGCTGTAAACTCTATTATTCACTCTAAGACTTTTGATAATGGTATGATTTGTGCCTCTGAACAGTC
>JBJFFW010000037.1:0-7117 GCA_051892075.1 Lachnospirales bacterium | reverse complement strand
ACAGTATCATTTGTAGACATATCTCCATCTACACTAATCATATTAAAAGTATCTGTAACACTTTCAGATAATGCCTTTTGGAGCATCTCTGATGTAATATTACAATCTGTAGTAATAAAGCATAACATAGTTGCCATATTAGGATTTATCATACCTGAACCCTTAGCCATACCACCTACAGTAACCTTTTTTCCATTTATTTCAATTTCAACTGCCACAGTTTTATTTACTGTATCTGTAGTCATAATAGCCTCTGAAGCAGAAACTCCACTTTCAAAGCTATAGTCAAGACCTTTATAGACCTTTTCAACACCATTTAAAATAGTATCCATAGGAAGATTTACACCAATTACACCTGTTGAACACACAAGTATATTTTCTTCTGCTGCACCAATTAAATCAGCAAGTTTTTTTGCTGTAGACTTACAATCATCAAGACCTTTTTGACCTGTGCAGGCATTGGCATTGCCACTGTTTGCAACAATACCATAAACTTCCTTACCTACAATATCCATATCCCACAAAACAGGAGCAGCCTTAACAACATTTGTAGTAAAACAGCCGGCTGATGTACAAGGCTTATCACTTACAATTAAAGCCATATCTTTTTTACCATTTTTCTTTAAACCAATACTATCACCATAGGCTTTAAAACCAATAGGTGATGTAACATTTCCATTTATTTCTTTCATAATAATCCTCCAAATTAAATCTTATGCAGGGAAAATAGGAATATAGTCAAGACCTGTCTTTTCATCAAGGTCGAAAAGAATATTCATATTTTGAACAGCCTGTCCTGCAGCACCCTTAAATAAATTATCAATAGCACCAATTACAATTACTCTGTTAGTTCTTTCATCAACAGTAAAACCAATATCCACAAAATTTGAGCCTTTAACCCACTTTGTTTCAGGGAAAGTACCTTTTTTAGTAAGTCTAACAAAATATTCATTTCCATAATATTTTTCATAAACAAATCTTATATCTTCATAAGTATAACCCTTATTTAAGTTAGCATAACAGGTTGCTAAAATACCTCTGTCCATAGGCATTAAATGAGGGGTAAAATTAAGTACAATATCCTCTCCTGCAGCATAGCTCAACTGTTCTTCAATTTCAGGAGTATGTCTGTGGCTTGCAATTTTATAAGCCTTTACACTTTCATTAAGTTCGCAATAGTGATTGCCAAGAGATAAACCTCTGCCTGCACCTGTAGCACCTGATTTTGCATCAATAATTATAGAGTTTAAATCAATCATTTTTTCCTTAACTAAAGGATAAAGGGACATAATTGAACAAGTTGTATAGCAACCTGGGTTTGCAACAATTCTCTTACCCTTAATTTTATCTCTGTTAATTTCACAAAGACCATAAATAGCCTCAGGCAAAATATCTTTAGCATAGTGAGTAGTATACCATTTTTCATAAGTATCCAAATCCTGTAATCTAAAATCAGCACCTAAGTCAATAATCTTAACTTTTTTAAGTACATCTTCATTAATTTTTTTACTTGCAACTCCATGAGGTAATGCTAAAAATATAACATCACAAATTTCACAAAGTTTATCCATATCTTCTTCTTCACAAATATAGTTTTTATGTCTGTAATTTTCATAAACTTCACTATAGTCCTTACCTGCATAGCTTTGACTTGTTAAAGCTGCAATTTCAGCCTCAGGATGCTGATTAATAAGTCTTACAAGTTCCTGCCCTGCATAACCTGTAGCACCTATTATACCTACTTTAATCATATTTATTTCCTCCAAACAAATTAATTTACAAAATCTTCTAAATAACTTTCTAACACTTTATTTTACTACTTTTTTATATAAAAGTACAGTAAAAATTTCCTATTAAATGAAAAATATGTGTATTTGCATATTATACATCACTTATGAATATTATGCAATAGTTTTTTATAAAATTTAAAAAAAAGCTTGCATATTTGTTGCATATATTGTATAATCGTATTCAAATGATAAATAATAACTCAGGAGGAAATAAATATGAAAATTGTATTGGCTTATTCAGGCGGTCTTGACACATCTGTTATTATTCCTTGGTTAAAGGAAAATTACAATGCAGAAGTTATTGCTGCTTGTATTAATGTTGGTTTAACAGGTGGAGAAACAGCAGGTCTTGAAGAAAGAGCTATTAAGCAAGGTGCTTCTAAGATTTATGTTGAAGATGTTTGCGAAGAACTTATTACTGATTATATTTACCCTATGGTAAAGGCTGGTTGTGTATATGAGGATAAGTATCTTTTAGGTACTTCTATTGCAAGACCTCTTATTGCTAAAAAGTTAGTTGATATTGCCCTTAAAGAAGGTGCAGATGCTATTTGTCATGGTGCTACAGGTAAAGGTAATGACCAGATTAGATTTGAGCTTGGTATTAAGGCTTTAGCTCCTAATCTTAAAATTATTGCTGCTTGGAGAGATGAAAAGTGGACACTTCAGTCAAGAGAAGATGAAATTCAGTATCTTGTAGACAGAGGACTTGAAGTTCCTATGAAAAAGGAAGACTCTTATTCAAGAGATTCTAACCTTTGGCATATTAGCCACGAAGGTCTTGACCTTGAGGACCCTGCTAATGAACCTGATTTTGAAAATCTTTTAAAACTTGGTGTATCTCCTGAAAAGGCTCCTGATACTCCTACTTATGTTGAAATTGGTTTTGAAAAAGGTATTCCTGTAACTCTTGACGGCAAAAAGGTTAAGCCACTTGAATTAATGACTTATCTTAATAAAATCGGTGGTGAAAACGGCGTTGGTATTACTGACCTTGTTGAAAACAGAGTTGTTGGTATGAAGTCAAGAGGTGTGTATGAAACTCCTGGTGGCTCAATTCTTTATGCAGCTCATAGAGATTTAGAGTATCTTTGCCTTGACAGAGCTACTACTGATTATAAGGAAACTATTAGAATTAAGTATGCTGACTTAATTTATAGAGGTGAATGGTTTACTCCATTAAGAGATGCTCTTGCAGCCTTTGTTGATGTTACACAGGAATATGTAACAGGTACAGTTAAGTTAAAGCTTTATAAGGGCAATATTATAAGTGCAGGAGTAACTTCTCCATATAGCCTTTATAATGCTGAACTTGCAAGCTTTACTACTGGTGAGCTTTATTCTCATAAAGATGCTTCAGGCTTTATTACATTAATGGGCTTACCATTAAAGGTTAGAGCTATGATGCTTGAAAATGCTAAAAATAATAAATAATTTATTATACATAAAATAACCGTTCAAATCGAACGGTTATTTTTGTTATCATTTGTGTATAGTTATAAAAAAATTGTGGAATTATTCATTTAGCAATATTTTGAAACTTAACAACTTTACTTTTTTGAATTAATATGTTATTATAGGTATAATTATACTAAAAAAGGAGAATTTTATATATGAAGCTTTGGGGCGGTAGATTTACCAAACAAACAGACAGTTTTACTGACCATTTTCACAGTTCAATAAGTTTTGATTCAAGAATGTATAAAGAGGATATTACAGGAAGTATGGCTCACGCTAAAATGCTTGGAAAACAGGGAATTATTCCTGAAAGTGACAGCAAACTTATTGTAAAAACATTACAAGAAATTTTAAGTGATATTGAAAATGGAAAAGTCACTTTTGATGAAAAAGCCGAAGATATACATATGAATATTGAAACTATACTTATTTCAAGAATTGGCGATGTTGGAAAAAGACTTCACACAGGCAGAAGCCGTAACGACCAAGTAGCTCTTGATATAAGAATGTATCTTAAAGAACAGATTAAGGATATTAAGGTTTTAATTTGTGAGCTTATTGAGGTTTTAAATAATATTGCAGAAAAAAATGTATCTACAATAATGCCCGGATACACTCATTTGCAAAATGCACAGCCTGTTACAGTGGCACATCATTTCTTAGCCTATGTTGAAATGTTTAAAAGAGATTATGACAGACTTTCAGATACTTACAAAAGAACAAATGTTATGCCTTTAGGTTCAGGTGCTTTGGCAGCTACTACATACCCTCTTGACAGAGAATTTGTAAAAGAGGAGCTTGGCTTTGACTCTATTACTCTTGATAGTATGGACGGAGTAAGTGACAGAGATTTTGTAATTGAGCTTTTAAACAGTTTATCAATTATTATGATGCACCTTTCAAGATTTTGCGAGGAAATTATAATTTGGAATAGTCAGCAGTATAAATTTGTGGAAATGGACGATGCTTATTCTACAGGTTCATCAATTATGCCACAAAAGAAAAATCCTGATATGGCTGAACTTATAAGAGGTAAAACAGGCAGAGTTTACGGTCATTTAATGGCAATGCTTACTGTTATGAAGGGTATTCCTTTGGCTTATAATAAGGATATGCAGGAGGATAAAGAGGGAGTATTTGACGCAGTAGATACTTTAAAAATGTGCCTTCCTGTATTTACAAGAATGGTAGAAACTATGATTATTAATAAAGACAATATGTACAGTGCAGCTAAAAAAGGCTTTATGAATGCTACTGATGCGGCAGATTGGCTTGTTAAACAGGGTGTACCATTTAGAGATGCTCACGCAATAATTGGTCAGCTTGTGCTTTATTCAATTAATAATAATAAGAGCTTAGATGAGCTTACCCTTGATGAATATAGAGCTGTAAGTGATGTATTTAATGAAGAAATTTATGATGCCATTAGCCTTGAAACCTGTGTAAATACAAGAATTGTAGACGGTGGCCCATCTGAAAAATACATTAAGGGACTTGTTGAAAAGAATAAAGAAATTATTAAAAATATGAAAAAATAAAATATCAGGGATTTTATTTGGGGACTTTGTCCCCAAACCCCTACTAGCTTTTTGAAAAAAGCTAGGCAAAAACTTTAATAGCGGATTGACCTTGGTCAATCCGTCAAAAAGTTGAGGGATATACTAACTGGTTTAAATGAAATATTTTTGAGATAATATTTTTCAATACAACAAAAAACTCGCAGGAACAGTCTGAAAGCCTTTTTCAAGAGTTTTTGAGGCAGTAGTGGGAAATATTAGACAAAAATATGATTTTTAAATTAGTTAGTGTGTCCCTAAGGGGGCTTGGGGTTGAACCTCCCAATAAAACATTTGTGAAATATGTAATCACAATCCTAAACTTATTGTTAATGCTTTATTAACCTTTTTCATAATATCAAGGTCAAGATGACCAAGTTTTTCCTTTAATCTTCTTTTATCTATAGTTCTAACCTGTTCCAAAAGCACAACAGAGTCTTTAACCAAAAAATATTTGCTACATTCAAGCTCAATATGAGTTGGCAATTTAGCCTTATTAATTTGGGAGGTTATAGCCGCACAAATAACAGTAGGCGAATATCTGTTGCCAACATCATTTTGAACTATCAAAACCGGTCTGACACCACCCTGTTCTGAGCCAATAACAGGACTTAAATCTGCATAAAAAATATCTCCTCTTTTAACAATCATATTATCACACTCCGAATTAAGACTCATTTATCCCTCTTATGTGATATTATGGTCATTTTTTTATAGGTTTATACACCTTTTATGGTATTAATTACCTCATTATTTCTAATATAAACTCTAGGCACTCTTTTACCTACATCGCAAACTATTTCATAATTTATAGTACCCTCTATTTTAGCAAGTTCCTCGGCACTGACACTTAGTCCATTACTTTCACCCATTAAAATAACAGTATCTCCGATTTTGCACTCAATATCCGTTAAATCAATCATAAGCTGGTCCATACAAACATTACCAATAACACTAGCATATTTACCATTTACAATTACCCTTGCTTTATTAGATAAAAGCCTAGAATATCCGTCAGCATAGCCAATAGGTACAGTACCAACCTTTGTAATTTTATTGGTATAATAAGTTCTGCCATAGCCAATGCCAATATTTTCATCAAGCTCTTTAATATGAATAATTTGGCTTTTTATACTCATAGCAGGCTTTAAATCAACAGATTTTGAAACAAAATCACTAGGAAACATTCCATAAGTTATAATTCCTGACCTTACCATATCAAGCTGAAGCTCTGGCATATCAATAATAGCAGCACTGTTTGCACAATGTCTTATTAATTTATGACCTCTTTTTTCAATAGAATTTGTCATATATAAAAATCTTTCAAACTGTTTTTTAGTAAAAGATTTATCTTCTTCATCGGCAGTTGAAAAGTGGGTAAAAATACCTGTAACATTCAAATTTTCAAGCTTAAATATTTCTTCAATAATATCAAGGCTTTCCTCATTTGGCAAAAAGCCTATTCGTGACATACCTGTATCAATTTTAATATGAGCAAAGGCTTCCCTTCCAAGATTTTTAGCCATATCAGAAAGCTCCTTAGCCATTTCATAGGTATAAACAGTTTGAGTTAAGCTATTATTTATTACAATTTCAAGCTGAGAGGCAACAGTTCTGCTTAAAATTAAAATAGGCACTTGAATACCTGCATTTCTAAGCTCTACTCCCTCATCACAGGTTGCAACACCAAGCCAATCAGCTCCATTATAAAGGCTGACCTTTGAAACCTCCAATGCACCATGACCATAGCCGTCAGCCTTTACAACAGCCAAAAGCTTAGTTTTAGGCTCAATACACTTTTTTATTTCTCTTATATTATGCCCAATAGCATCTAAATTTATTTCTGCCATTACTCTGTGGTAATTCTGCAATTAAATCATCTCCTAGGAAATTTTAAAAATTTCATCTTCCAACTTTATATTATACTTGAAATCAGTAAATTTTACAACTATTCTTTCCTTATTTTCTTTGTCATAAATAACCAATTTCTCAGGGAGCATTTCATCATTATTAATAAAAAGTTTTTCTTTAAAAAATAAAGGCGAGGTGCTTTTTAAAGGTGCTTCTAAAATTGTTTTAGGCACTGTAGGCACAGAAACGGCTGTAGTTTCCATAGAAGTATTGTAATTTTCAAGAAAAGAAAATAATATAATTTCTCTCCTTGAAGCCTTTTCGGGAGGATTGGCACAGATTTTGTTATTTTCAAGATGTGGATTGTATTGCCATACCAGTTTGCCGTCATATAACACAATATTACCTTTGTAGTCCTCTGGGGAGTTTATATCTATTCTGTATTTTCCGTCATTTTTAGCT
>JBJFFW010000036.1:0-7136 GCA_051892075.1 Lachnospirales bacterium | reverse complement strand
TTTCACAAAAACAGTTATCGCCTAATATTTCTTTGAATTTATATATCGTATTAATATCAAAAACAAATAATCCCTTAATATCAAGATAATTATTTACAAGCTTAAAAACCTGGAGCAAATCTTCCTCATCAGTAATATAATTTATACTGTCGCAAAAAGAAACTATGGCATCTACTGTGCCATAAAGCTCAAATTCTGTCATATCCTGTTCAAGATATAAAATATTGCTGTCAGATTTTTCCTTTGCCTTTGTAAGCATTTGCTCTGACATATCAATACCAATCATATCAAAGCCTTTTTTTTGAAGCCTTGTAGTCATATTTCCTGTGCCACAGCCAAGTTCAGCTATAATACCTGTAGTATTTGGTAAATTATGTTTTTTAAAAATCTCCATTACATATTCTGTCCATTCATCATAAGGAGTATTTTCCATATATAAATCATAGACCTTTGCAAAATTTTCATAACAAGACATAAAAAACCTCCTATCTTCCAAATATCCAAAGCTGAATTACAGCAAGAGATTCTCTTAAATAATTTGGAAAAATTGAATAAAATTCAGTTGGTGCTCCGTAACCTTTAGCATTTAAGTTGTTAAGTTTAGCAAGCTTACCTGCTCTGTAAATATGAAAATCATTTGTTATATAACTTACTGTGTAGTCATAATCAAGTTTTTCATCTAATATTTTCTTTGAAAATTTAAAATTTTCATTTGTAGAAGTAGATTTGTCTTCCATAATAATATTATTTTCAGGTATATTATTTTTTAAAAGATAATCCTTCATTGCTTCTGCCTCTGTAATATCCTCTTGAGGACCTTGTCCCCCTGAAACAATAATAAGGGCAGAAGGATTGTTATTATAGTAGTCAATAGCCGTATCAAGCCTGTCCTTTAAATTTTTAGATAAATTGCTTCCATGAAGGCCGCAACCAAGAACTATTAAAGCATCTTCATTAAAATCCGCTGTATTTGTTTTGCTGCTTATGGCAATAAAACCACTCATAAATATAAAAAAGCAAACACAAATTACAAACACTACCTTAATAATATTAAAAAATATATTATTAGGCAAATGAGGAATTATCACAAGAGATGCTCCTATAAATAATCCTAAATAAATACCTACATTAACATTGGTATTTAAAATAAGAAGCAACATATAAATAATAATCAGTACGCCAATTATCGATAAAGTTTTTTTCATATCAAACCTCCCTATTATTAAGATAGTATACACCATTGTAACATAAATTACAAGAAATAGGAAATAATATTTATAATAACTTAATATATTAATACTATTAGTCAAAAAACCACAGGCTAAAACCTGTGGCTTTTATCAATATTTTTCAATATCTATTTGAGTAGCTTTACAGCCTTCTTTTAATACTCTTAAACAGAGGCTGTTAAATTGAGAGCTTGTATCTGATACATAAAATGTGTGAGTGCCTTCTTTTTCATCACAAACCATATTATTATCTTCAAGATATTTTTTAAGTCTTAAAGCTGTAGCCTTTGCAGGGTCAATAATAGTTACCCTTTCCCCCACAAATTCACCTATACAGGCTTTTAAAAGAGGGTAGTGAGTACAGCCTAAAATAATAGAGTCTACATCATTTTTTACAAGGTCAGTTAAATATTCTTTAACTGTAAGTTTTGCAATTTCATTATTAGTCCAGCCTTCCTCAGCAAGTGGCACAAAAAGAGGGCAAGCCTTTTTAAACACCTTAATTTCCTTGTCGGCATTTTTAAGTCGTCTTTCATAAGCACCTGATGATACTGTACCCTGTGTTGCAATAAGTCCCACTTTTTTATTTTTAGTGGCAGCAAGACAGCTTTCAACTCCGGGAGTAACTACCTCTATAATAGGCAGTTCTGGAAAAGTTTCAGAAAGACTTTCATAACAGTTTGAACTTACGGTATTACAGGCTATTACAACAGCCTTAACATCTTTAGTTTTTAAAAATCTTATAATCTGTTCTGAAAACTTGGTAACAGTTTCCTTACTTTTAGAGCCATAAGGTACTCTTGCAGTATCGCCAAAATAAACTAAATCCTCATTAGGCAGAACTTTCAAAATCTGTTTTACAACAGTTAAACCGCCTACGCCGGAATCAAATACACCTATTGGTCTGTTATCCATTTAGTCACCTCATTCGTATCTGTTTAAACCAAGCTCTATAATCTTATCTACAAGCTCCTCTGTTGAAAGACCTATATCGTTAAATAACATAGGATACATACTTATTGGAGTAAAGCCCGGTAAAGTATTTATTTCATTAAATACAATTCTTCCGCTTTCTTTTTCCATAAAGAAGTCAACTCTTGCAAGACCCATACCCTCAAGAGCTTTAAAAATTTTAACAGCATAATCTCTTATTTCTTCAATTTTTTCCTGAGGAATATTTGCAGGAATTATAGTTTTAGACTCCTTGTTGTTATACTTTGCATCAAAAGAATACCAATCATCAGCGGCTAAAATCTGACCAACTGATGAAGCCTTAACATCATCGTTACCAAGCACACCACATTCAAGCTCGTCACCTGTAATATTTTCTTCAATTACAATAGTTCTGTCCTCTTTAGCAGCAACCCAAAGACCCTCAACAAGTTCATCTTTGTTTTTAGCCTTAGTAATTCCAACACTTGAACCTGCACAGGCAGGCTTTACAAAACAAGGATAGCCACAAGTTTCTTCAACCTTATTTATGCAGGCATCAATGTCATTTTCAATATCGCTTTTATATACTACAGTATATTTAGCTTGAGCAATACCGAGTTTTTCTACAACAATCTTAGTATAAGCCTTATTCATACTTACGGCAGAGGATAATACACCACAGCCAACATAAGGTATTCTTGCAAGCTCTAAAAGACCTTGAATTGTACCGTCTTCACCATTTGCACCATGAAGCACAAGATAAGCTAAGTCAATAGGAATAAATTTAGCTTTATCACCAACTATTCTTATAAGACCTTTGTGTGTTGCATCAGGACTTATAATTGCAGAGGCTGCAAATTTTTCCCAATTACTGCTTTGTATATTTTCTATTGGACCATCATATAAAAGCCAATGACCCTCCTTAGTAATATATACAGGTAAAATAGTATATTTTTCTTGATTAATATTAGCCATTACTGTAGCTGCACTAACCTTTGATACCTCATGTTCTGAGGATTGACCGCCAAAGATTACAGCAATCACTTTTTTACTCATTTTTCTATGTTCCTTTCTAAAAAACTATATATATTTATTTTATTAATTTATCTGATTTTTGAGTTTATCCAATCTTTTAAGCCAAATATTTACAGAAGCATCACTTGGCATTCTCCAATCGCCTCTTGGACTAAGGCTTACAGAACCAACCTTTGGACCATCAGGCAAACAACTTCTCTTAAATTGCTGAGAGAAAAATCTCCAATAGAAATTTCTAAGCCATTTATAAATAGTGGCATCATCATATTTATCTTTAAACGCAATTTTTGCAAGATAAAAAATTTTTTCAGGCTCAAAACTTAATCTCATCATATTATATAGGAAGAAATCGTGAAGTTCATAAGGACCTACAACATCTTCCGTAATCTGTGCAATATTTCCTTCTTCATCTGGAGGCAGAAGTTCAGGAGATACAGGAGTATCCAAAATATCCTCTAATATTAATTTAAGTTTATTATCAGATATATCAGCATAATATTTTATAAGATATTTAATTAAAGTTTTAGGAATAGAGCAGTTAACTCCATACATACTCATATGGTCGCCGTTATAAGTTGCCCAACCAAGAGCAAGCTCACTTAAATCCCCTGTTCCTATAACAAAACCCTTATATTTTGATGCAATATTCATTAAAATCATAGTTCTTTCTCTTGCCTGAGAATTTTCATAAGTCAAATCCTTAATATTTTCATCATGACCAATGTCTTTAAAATGCTGTCTTACAGCATCTTTTATATTAATTTCTATTAAAGTAGCTCCAATTTCCTTAATAAGAGCTAATGAATTATTATAAGTTCTATCTGTAGTACCAAAACAAGGCATTGTTACAGCTATTATACCCTTTTTATCAAGATTTAGCAAGTCAAAAGCTTTAGCTGTTACTATAAGTGCCTGAGTAGAGTCAAGACCGCCGCTTATTCCCACAACAACAGATTTTGCCCCTATATGGTCAATTCTCTTTTTAAGACCGTATGCTTGAATATTTAAAATTTCTTCACATCTTTTTGCTCTCTTACTTTCATCTTTAGGCACAAAAGGAGAAGGGTCAATAAATCTTTCAATTTCAGCCACATTTTCATTAAAATCTATATCTACATAAGTATAGCCCTCATCATAAGAACGAAAACTTGTATTTTTCTGTCTTTCACTTGTAAGCCTTAATACATCAATGTCACCATAAATTAAAGAATTTTCAAATCTTTTGGACTCTTTTAAAATAGTACCGTTTTCACTTATTATATTATGAGCTGAAAAAGTTACATCAGTTGTGCTTTCACCATATCCAGCACAGCAGTAAATATAACCGCATATAGCTCTTGCTGACTGAGAAGAAACAAGACTTCTTCTATAATCAGCCTTACCTGTTATTTCATTTCCTGCCGATGGATTTGCAATAATTGTAGCACCTGCCAATGAGTGAAAACCTGATGGCGGATTAACACTCCATAAATCCTCACAAATTTCAACGGCAATTTTAAGCTGAGGTATATTTTTACTTCTTACAATTATTTTGCTTCCAAAAGGCACACTTTCACCGAGGATATTTACATATTGAGTTTCATTAAGAGCAGGGCTAAACCATCTCATTTCATAAAACTCATTATAATTAGGAAGAAAAGTTTTAGGAATAATTGCAACAATTTTTCCTTTCCATAAAATAACGGCACAATTATAAAGATTACTTCTGTGTTCAAAAGGCATACCTATTACAGAAATAATATTAAAGTCTTTAGTTTTGTTTTTAATATACTCCAATGCTTTAATACTGTCCTCTAAAACAGCTCTTTGCAAAAACAAATCTCCACAGGTATAGCCTGTTATAACAAGTTCAGGGAAAACAATAATTTCAGCACTTTTTTCATAAGCCTTTTTAATACAGCTTACAATGTTTTCAGAATTAAATATACAGTCGCTGACCTTTATATCAGGTGTAGCACTGCAGCATCTTATAAATCCAAATTTCATTTCAAATCCTCCTAGGCATACTACTTTATATTTTATTACATTTTTCATAAAAAAGCTAGAGTAATATTATATTTTATAAATTTATTTAATATATTGGTAAAATTTGCTATTTTATGTTGAAATTTATAAATAAATTTGTTATAATTTATTCATAAAAAATAAACCATAGCTTAATTTGTAAACATTTAAGTAAAATTTTTATAAAAAAATTTGCACTTTTTATTGTAATTATACAATGAGTTGTGGTATTATATTATTAAGATAATATTCAAGAGAATGTATTATCACTTTTTAGAAACGGAGGGATTTTTTAATGAGGAAGAATAAAATGTTAGCTATGCTCTTGGCAGGTGGTCAAGGTAGCAGACTCGGTATTCTTACTATGGACAAAGCTAAACCGGCAGTTGCCTTCGGCGGAAAGTACAGAATTATTGACTTTCCAATGAGTAACTGCGTAAATTCAGGTGTTGACACAGTAGGTGTGCTTACACAGTATCAGCCACTTACTCTTAATCAGCACATTGGTATCGGTTCCCCTTGGGACCTCGATAACAAAAATGGCGGTGTAGCTATTCTTGCTCCTCACATGAAAGAGGGCGAAAAGGGTGAATGGTATTCAGGTACTGCTAATGCCATTTATCAGAATATTGATTATATTGATGCTAATGACCCAGAGTTTGTGCTTATTCTTTCAGGCGATCACATTTATAAGATGGATTATGCAGCAATGCTTAATTTCCATAAGCAGAATAATTGTGATGTAACTATTGCAGTTTTAGAGGTAACTATGGAAGAGGCTAGTCGTTTTGGTATTATGAACGCTGATGAAAACGACAAGATTTACGAGTTTGAGGAGAAGCCTGCTGAGCCTAAGAGCAATTTAGCAAGTATGGGTATTTACATATTTACTTGGGCTAAGTTAAGAGAAGCTCTTATTGAAGACAATAAGATTCATGCTGACAGTGACTTTGGTAAGCACATTATTCCAAGTATGCTTGATAAGGGTATGACTTTATATGCTTACAGATTTAAGGATTATTGGAAAGATGTAGGTACTATTGAGTCTTATTGGGCAGCTAATATGGAACTTATCAGAACTTTACCTGAATTTAATTTGTATGAGAATTTCTGGAAGATTTATACTAATACTGATTTCCAGCCACCTCAGTTTACAGGTCCTAAGGGCGAAGTTAAGACAAGTATCGTTTCAGAGGGATGTCAGGTTTATGGCAAGGTTGAACATTCTGTAATCAGTAAGGATGTTGTTATTGAAGAAGGTGCCATTGTTAAGGATTCTATTATTATGGAAGGCTGTAAGATTGGCAAGAACACTGTTTTAGACAGATGTATTATTGACCAAAAGACTGTAATTGGTGATAATGTTAAGATGGGCTTAGGTGAGAATGTTCCTAATAAGGTTAAACCTAAGATTTATAATACCGGTATTACTGTAATCGGTAGTGACACAGTTGTACCTGACAATATTGAAATTGGCAAGAATTGCGTTATCTATGGTGTAACCACTGCCGATGATTATGTTGATAATAAGCTGGAAAGCGGCGAATCAGTAATTATAGAGGGGGCGATTTCATGAAGGCCATAGGTATCATTTTAGCAGGCGGTAACAGTGAGAGATTAAAAGAATTATGTGATGTTAGAGCTATTGCGGCTATGCCTATTGCAAGTTCTTACAGAGCTATTGACTTTACTTTGAGTAATATGTCTAATTCAGGTATTAGAAAAGTTGCAGTTATCACTCAGTATAACTCTCGCAGCTTACACGACCATTTATCTTCAGCTAAATGGTGGGATTTAGATAGAAAAGAAGGCGGCTTGTACATATTTACTCCTTTCTTATCTAATAATAACAGCTTCTGGTTTAGAGGTGTAGCTGATTCTATTTATCAGAATATTAGTTTCTTAAAGAGAAGCCACGAGCCTTATGTAGTTATT
>JBJFFW010000035.1:0-1645 GCA_051892075.1 Lachnospirales bacterium | reverse complement strand
TTTAGTGCCACTATTATAATTATTTAAAGTATTGTCATTTATAATAACGCTACTTACCTTATTTGCTGTATCAATAGATGCAACAGGTTCTTCAACCTGAACTGTAACTACACTATTTCCACCTGATACCTTTGCAAATATAACCTCCATATCATCCATATCAGTATTTGGAAATTGAATATTTGCTTTAATATTTCCATCACCTGTTACCGTACCTGTTAAAGGAAGGGTTAAAGTAAAGCCCTTTACCTTCATTTCAGCATTAAAAGTATCAAATCTTATTTCAAGTCCTGTAGCATCACTATATCTGGCATAGGTTGCCACACTTCCTCTATCACAGCTTACCTTTCCGTAATCAGCATAATCAGTAATTTTAAAACCGTCAAAGGTAACAACTACAGAATTTCTTACAACCTTTTCAGCATCATTTGGAGTTATAAAGATACTCAACTTACTATATGTAGTGTCGCTGTTTTTCTTATAAAATTTATCACCTGTCTGAACTTCTCTTACCTTGTTAGTAGAGGCTCTTGAAACACTGCCTGTAGCAATAGTAACCTTATTTTCACTAATATCACTAAAACCATAGTTTATAGTTGCAACTATACTGGCCTTAACCTTTGAAACAGTACAATCTACAGGCACTTCCAAGCTATATCCGCTTTTAGCCATATCCTCTGTAACATTAATATTAAGCTTTATAACATTTTCAGAAGTTTTATTATAGGTTACACTATTATTTATAGTACCATTTTCAGGTAAATTCCAGTTAGCACCGTCTAAAGTTATACTTATTGAATCCTTAAAATGACTAACCTCATTTCCATTCATATTAATAACAATTTTTGAACCGCTTATAACCGTACCTGTTTTAATATTTTTAACAACATCACCGCTAAGTTTAGCTCCTGCTGCATTTGCTGTTAATGCAAAAGCCATAATATAGAAAACAAAGGCAGCAAGAAACAAAATTTTTTTCATAAATTCATCTCCTCTAAAAGTATTTATTAAATTTTAACATTATTGAATTTTAATGTCAACAATTAATATTAGGTTTCAAAACTTTCTAAAAATTTCATTAAATTATCGTCGCCGTCAATAACAATTTCATTTTTAATTTTCTCTTTTTCATCATCACTTAAAGAGGATACAGGTGTTGATGTAAGTTCCTTTAGCATACCTGTTTTTTTATAAAAAACACCTACATAACCCTTATATTCTTTTATAATGTAATGCTGTGTACTTTCAGAGTCAAAATTTTTCACAAAAACTACCTTATTAGGTGAAAAACTTTCCATTTGCCAAGAACTGTAGCAATTAGCAAGGGTTTCTCTGTCATATTTATCCATATAGCTTTGAGGCAAAAGACATTGAGTAGTTGTAATACCGTCAGTATAATTATACTGAAATTCCAAAACAGTATCCTTATTTATTCTCTGGGTTATGGGAGCTTTAACTTCAATGGAATTTTCGTAAATTCCATCATCTGTACCAAGAATTTTATATTTATATCCCAAATATCCGCATATACCCATTACAAAAAAACCAAACACAAGTAAATAAACTATTTTTTTAATATGCTTCATAAAATCACCTCATAATTATTTTTAACCAAAAAATATAAAATATACAAAGATTTTAATTT
>JBJFFW010000034.1:0-1655 GCA_051892075.1 Lachnospirales bacterium | reverse complement strand
GTGGTGGCAGTGGAGCAAAAAAAGGTACTTCTGCTGAAAATTGTTCTTATTGTAATGGTTCTGGCTATGAAAAGGTTACAAAACAGACTCCTTTTGGTATGATTAGTCAAACAAGGGTATGTTCTCATTGTCATGGTGAAGGTAAAATCATTAGAGAAAAATGCCCTAAGTGTGGTGGAGCAGGAAATACAAAGGTTACTAAGAAGGTTTCTGTTGATATTCCAAAGGGTATACAGGCAGGTCAGTCTATAAGGAAGAAAGGCTTAGGCGGTGCAGGAAGTAAAGGTGGCTCTAACGGTGATTTATTTATTCAGATTAATGTTACACCTAGCAAGACCTTTGCAAGAGAAGGAAATGACCTTTTTGTAGATGTACCTATTTCAATTACTCAGGCTGTGTTTGGTGGTACTATTAAAATTCCAACTATTGATGGAGATTATGAATATAGCTTAAAATCAGGTACTCAGCCTAATACAACTGCTACAATCAGAGGAAAGGGTGCCTATAATGTAAGAAATGAAAATTACAGAGGTAATCTTAATGTTACATTTAAAGTTCAGATACCTACAGAATTAAATAAGGCTCAAAAAGATGCTCTTACAAAGTTTGCTGAAGCATCTGGAGAGACTGCTCCTAAAAGAAAAGGTTTTTTTAAGTAATTTTTTTCATCTGACAAGAAATTTTACTTGACAATGTATTCTTTAGGTTGTATAATAATTCTTGATGTGTGACAATATGCTTAATAGGAGAATATTATGCTTATTGATGTTAAAAATCTTACCGATAATAATGTAATTGAATTTAGCTTTGATGATGTTGTGGATTTTGATTATAATAAGTCTGCCACAAAGTGTAATGTAAAAATTACAGGCACAGTTTCTAAGACTAATTCTAATTATATTGTTGAGGCTAAGGCAAATGTGGTTTTAAACTTAAATTGTGACTTGTGTCTTAATGCTTTTGAAACCCAGCTTGAATTCGATATAAATGAGGTATATTCCGATACACCTGATTTGGATAAAGAGTTTTGGGAGCTTTCAGATAAGACGATTGATTTAAAGCCTGCTCTTATGGCTGCAATAGTTATGAATATACCTATGAAAAATGTGTGTTCGCCTGATTGTAAAGGTTTGTGTCCTAAATGTGGTCATAACCTTAATGAGGGTGATTGTGGCTGTGACAGAGGATATGTTAATCCACAATTTGAAAAGTTGTTGACTCTTTTTAATGATAAGTAATCAAGGAGGTGTGAGAAATGTCAATTTGTCCTAAGGGAAAAATGAGTAAGTCTAAGAGAGATAAGAGAAAGGCTCAGAGCTGGAAGATTGCTACTCCTACTTTAGTAGCTTGTAGTAAGTGCGGCGAATTAATGATGCCTCATAGAGTTTGTAAGACTTGTGGTTCTTACAACAAGAAGTCAGTTGTTGCTGTAGACTAATTTTTATAATGTGTTTGACCGTTGCTTTTGCAGCGGTCTTTTTTTATAAGGTGTAAGTGCAAAATATTAGTGTTTTGTACCTACACTTATTTTTTTGTGTAAATATTGTTGACATAAATTTATTTAAGTGATACAATAATTAAAAATTGACCAAACGGTCAAATTTTTTTAAAAATGGTATGATATAGGAGGTTATATATTAATGGATAAACTGAAA
>JBJFFW010000033.1:0-7251 GCA_051892075.1 Lachnospirales bacterium | reverse complement strand
CAAGGGTATAAGAGTATAATTTGCTTGTATACTCTTATACATATCAATAGAAAAAGAGTAACTTTCTATTGATAGGGTGGGACAAATTACAAGAGTTAATATTTTGTAGTTTGAGTAGGCAATTTAGCTGAGGTGCTTAATACAAATGATAGACAGCAAAAATATATAACTATTGAAAAAAACTATAAAATTGTTTATAATTATGATATAGCATTGGTTTTGTGGGGTGATTATATTATGAGTAAGTTATCGTTTGATACATTTTGCATAGAGCATTACAGTTATCATATAAATACACCAAGTAATGAGGTTTACAATATATTTAAGAATTCAGGACTTCTTAATGTGCTTGAAACTGATTATGAAGATTTGCATGGTATGAGTATGGAATATCTTATGCAGTTTTTTGATGAATATTTAGGGAGGAATGAAAGATGATTGTATATCATGGTTCTACAGTTGAAATAAATAAGCCTTTAATATTAACAAATGAAATTGGTCGTGATTTTGGATTTGCCTTTTATACTACTGATATAAAAGAACAAGCAGAAAGATGGGCTGTAAGAAAGGCGAAGATAGAAAAACGAAAAAATATTAACGCTAAACCTATTGTGAATATATATGAATGGAATGACAATAATTATTGCAATACTAAAGCTTTTGAGGGACCATCAATGGAATGGCTTGATATGATTTTAAAATGCAGAAGTGATATTTCATATAAGCATATATATGATATTGTCATTGGAAAGATTGCAGATGATAATGTAGGTGAAACTGTTTCTTATGTTATGCAGGGAATTATGCGTAAGGAAGATGCTATTGAGCGACTAAAATTTGAAAAAATCAATAATCAAATTGCTTTTTGTACTGAAAAGGCACTTGGGTATTTGACCTTTGTAAGAAGCTACGAAGTTAATTAAGGAGGAATTTTATGGAACATTATTTAATAAGAGCAACTATTATTCCTGTAATTGTTGAAAAAATTATGGACAGATTCGATATTGATTATTTGAACGCCCTTGATAGATTTTATACCTCTGATACGGCAGCTCTTCTATCTGATGATGATACAGGATTATATGGACAATCTCCTAATTATATTTTTGGATTATATCTTCAGGAAGTAATCAAATGATATAAAAATAATTTATAGTAAAAGCAATGAATGTGTTTGAACAGAATATAGGAGGAGCTATTTTGCTCCTCCTACAGTTTTATTCATAATGTAGTTTATTAAGGCTTGTTTTGTTATATGCCAATTTTTTTCTGATTTATAGCCAACAAGCTCGTTGGTATTTAATAGATTATAAAGGGTGTTTTTGCCTATTAGAAGAATTTCACAGACTTCTGCTGGTTTTAATATTTCGTTATATTCTTCAAGCATTTAATTGCCTCCTTTTAGTTTTTATTTATATGTTAAAACAAGAAATACGCAGTATGTATTCCTTGTTTAGTGTATGGATATCAAATTTTTTTGATGAAAATCTAATAGCTTTTTGTAGTTATATCTTTTAGTAAGCATAGCAAGACTTCTTGAGCATATATGTTCACCTTTTTTACTTCAATTCCTAAAATCTTGTTTTCCTTTTGAATAACAAAATCCAATTCAGCATTTGAATTTTAAGTTGACCAATAGAATAAAGAGTATACTTTTGAAGCAAGCTGTTGTGCAACATAGTTTTCTGTAACAGCACATATAAAAGATTAGGTTCATTTGTAGATTCATATTTAGTCATATTGTCAACATAATTATTTATAATTTCAACTTGTGTAAGACTTGCATCAATACAGGAATTGCTTTCATAAAATTTTTTAATTTCATCACAGGGAAAATTCTCATAACCATAAGTCAACAAAAATCAAAATTAATATATTTTTATTGAGTTAAAATAATCTGTTAATTAATAAACTGTTGAAAAGATACCTAAATTTTGTATAATTATTATATAAAATATATGTTATTATTTATTTAAAGAAGGTGTGCATTTATGGATTTTAAGAATATAAAAGAATTAATAATAAAGAAATGTTGGGAAGATGCAGATGATAAAGAAGGTACAAAGATTAAAAAAGGTAGGTATGGAGATGACTATCGTAGTCTTAGTAAACAAATAGATAATTTTTTAAATCACATTAAAAAAAGGATTCGCCCCTATCTTGGCTACCACTGGAGGATATGAGTGATGATGAAATTGTAAAGTTGGCATGCTCTTATCTGAAAAGACGACAAGAAAATAGATTATTGTTAATCAACTTAAATCATAAGGGAGAAAAGTATAATTATTCTGATTTAATAGTGAAAGATTTGAAAGGCAGAAAGGAATATAAAAACTTTATTGAAATAAATCCAGAATTGAAGGAATGTGAAAAATTAAAAATTTTAGACACTGCTGAAGATATGTATAAGATTGTTTGTAATGCAAAAAACATAGGCTACAAGAAAACAGCATTAGAGCTTACAAAATTTAACGATAAAATATATTGTGAAATTATGAAAGAAAAGGCACTTTATAATTCTATTGGACTAGACTATATTTATACTAATTATATAGAACAATATATTGATATAGTTGATAGAATTATGGTAGTATCTCTGTTTTTCTTAGTTATTGAAAACCCTAATGTTACTAATAAGTTATCAGTATTATTAAAAATTGAAGAATTGGTGAAGGAAGATTTAAATATTATAAGTAATGATGTGAAGCTTGAAAGAAAAAGACAGCTTGATGATAATAAAATTAATATGGAAAGAGCATCACTATACTATGTTCAATTTTTATATCGACAGGCTTTTTATTATGAATTTGAAAATATTATAGATATTTTACAAAAAGAAATTGATAGTTCGCAGGAATTGTTTGGAAGTTCTATCAATTCTATAAAGGTAGATACTGAAGAGTATACTAAAAAGGAGCTTATGGAATATATAACTGAAGGCATTTATGTTCCTGCTTATGATAAAAAGTATAAAGAAGCTGAAAGGATAATTAGCCTACCTTTTGAAAGTAAAAATTTGTGGTTCTCTTCAAAAAAGGAATTCAATATTAAAGTAGTATTTAGAGAATTATATATGTGTAAAAAGCCATATTTACATAAAAACGCAACTACCATTGCTAGAGATATATTATCAGACATTGAAATAGATAGAAGATATATAACATACTTAAATATGAAATTTATCCGTGGATATTTCAGAGAAAGGAATATGCTAAAAGAATATAAAATTTTTAACCGTATTTGTACTTGCAATAAAAAACTACTATTGAAAGTGTATAGTACAATAAATGATAGGGAAGCATATATTAATATAAATAGAATTGGCTATGATTTTTTAAATTTATTTTATGAAACCAGTTACTCAAAAATAGAAATTGAATAATTATAATTACAAAAATAAGGGCTGTTTTAACAAAAATATACACCCCTTATTTTTTTTCGGCTCGTTCCTCAAAATTTGTAACTTTAAATATTATAATGGATTAGAATCATACAAATAAATAACCAATTTATATCTGTTGTAAATAGGGTGTTTACTTGTGTTTTTGATTATATATGTTTTTACTTTATGGATTGTGTACTTATAATACAACACTTTTGAGGATTATTGTCTTTTACAGCTTTTTGTATGAGGGAGGTAAAATAATTTTTAAATTTAGTTACGAAAAGACAGAGTGTTGTATTGTGGCTGGGTCAAATATGTCACAGCTGGCTGTTCATAAATGTATGTTAAAAGTGATTGAAGTTAAAAAACCGTCTTTTATATTATTTAGGCAGCAATATCAAGAAATTTTAAAATTAAACATAAGGAGGTAGCTATATGCAAAATTATAACAATTTCAATCCACAATGTAAACCATATCCGACCTTTCAAAATAATATGCAAACTGTTGGAATGACTGCACAGCAACAACATGTTCCTCAAGATATAGGAATATTTGTGAAAGAGATTACTGATAGAGTAACTAATGCAGTTAATTATCAGCTATCAGTCTTACATCAAGCTTACGATATGATTTCCTATAAGGATTCGGTAATTATGGATTTACAAAACAAACTAAATAAATCATTAAAACCGGATATATTAAGAGTTCATTTTATAACAGAGGATAAAAGTAATAAACAGCTGATTTATAATGCCTTTAAAAATGATGGCAGTCCAGGAAGTAATATACTTTTTGCCAATTTTACTGTGACCTATGTTTACCTTTACAAATTTGATAAACTCTATAAAAAGGAAGATTGCTTATTAATAAGGTTTAGCAATGGAAAGGAGGTGTTAATTAAGTTTAGTGAACTTGAGGCTCGCAAAATAGTTGATGCTATGAATAAAAAAGGCATATCTTTTCTGTTGAATAAAAGGGATGATGTTGTTGGAAGATTATTTCTCCAATACTTATCTGCTTTTTTTGACACAGCATCAATGATTTATATTCCCTATACAACTGGCTGGGTTAGAAATGGTGAGAATAAGTTTACATATTGCATCTGTAAGTCAGATTGCTGTAACATTGACTCACCATATTATAAAAATAGACTTATGTCTTTTGAAAATGTTGATATAGGATACAGCATAAAAGAATGTATTAGGTTATATAGGGAGTATTTTATTGATGAGCATACTAGAGTAATTATGGTGGCGGCATTAATATATTCTGTATTATTTTCTATTTATAAAAACGAATTTAATTATAAAATAGATAAGGTACTTATTTTAAACTCTACAGACTATAGCAGCAACATTTTAAGAAAAACAGTAGATATGTTTATGAATCTTTTTAATACAAGAGGATATTCATATTTGGAACAATCAAAGAAATCTTTTGATAACTGTATTCTTAATAATAAGGATTGTCCATTAATACTTCTTTGCAATAAAAATGAGAGTAAATATTACAACAAGAGTGGTATTAACAATATCAGAGAATATTTTATTAATAATGCGTCTATTGAAATTAGGGGTAATAAATATGAAGCTAAGGCTTTCCTTGTATGTGTTGGAGGAGAACTTGAGTTAATTCTACCAGATAATGAGTATATGTCTTTAGACATAAGTCATGATACAGTAAATCTTGAATGCATTGATAATTTTAATAACTGTAAAGGATATTGGACAGGTATGATTAAAGGTTTTATTTCTTATATTGAAAATAATACGAACAGTATAAATCCGGCTGTTGTTAAAGTTCCTGATACTATATATTATGATAATTACGATACATATAAGCTTTTAGTTAAATCTATGGATTTGCTTAATAATTTTACTTTTCAATGTGGCATTGATTTGAGTAAAGAACTAGGAATTACAAAATCATATGCTGATATTGTGGAGGATTATTTGTCTCGTGAGCCTGAGGACGAAAAAGGTGTTATTAAATCGTTTTTAGATACACTGGAAGAACTTGTAGCTGAAAATATATTGCATGAAAAATATAATAATACATTCTCAGAAAATGAAGATAAAAAAAATATATATATCATAGGTGAAGAGGTTTGGATAAGGCATCAAATTATTCAGTATAATATAGTACCAAGAATGAACACATCTCTTAAAGCGAGGCAGATACTTACTTATTTAAAAAATACTGATATGCTAGTTTTAAATAAAGGTACATTTGAGTGTAGACGAACAGTAAAAAACCATTTTAAATCTCAAGAGTCTTTTGTTATATTGAAAAAAGAATATTATACTTTAAAAAATACTTCGTGTATTAGTGTCGATAGCAATCAAGTAGCAGTAAATGAAATCTGTTTATGGGGAGATAATCCATTTTCAGATACAAGTATAAAGGAGGAAGATTTAATATGAAATATAAAGTTCCAATAAGACTTATAGGTGTAAGTCCTTTAGGTCATAAAATATTCACTAATAATAACAGTAATCATCATGTCTTAATTATGGGTATCTCAGGCTCTGGCAAGACCTACCTAAATTACAACTTAATTTTACAGGATATACTCAATAATATACCGGTAATAATAATTGATGTTGCAAATAGCTTCAAGTATAGTGAAATGCCAGATACTTTTAAGAAATTACTATCTGGGCGTATTGTGGTATACAATGCAACCAGAGACATGCTGCCGATAAATCCTTTTGCTTTAAAGGAGTACATTGATGATGGAGAAAGATTTATTGAAACTCCAGTAGAAGTGGCGAGCAGAATAGTCTCTCTATTAGAGCAGAATTGCAATTTTGGCAGCAGACAATACTCTTCAACTCTTAGGGTGTTAATATCAATGCTAGAAGAAATGGTTGCTTCTAATTTGCAGACATTGACCTTTGAATCTCTTATAGACAGATTGAATATTGCTGATAAGTTTGCTGCACAGGCAGCGGACAAAATATTTCCTATTACTAGCTGTATAAAGTTTTCTGATACTAATATAGACATTTGGCACGATATAATTGACCAAAACGATGCTAAAGTAACTATATTTCAGCTGTCATCATTAGGCAGACATTCTATTAAGCTAGTTAGTGACATAATTCTTGATGATATGTTTAAGCATATTCAGCTTTGTGGTGATGTGTCATCACCAGCGACATTAGTTATAGATGAGGTTAATAACATATCAACGGCTACTGGAAGTACTTTTGGTAAAATGCTAGTTGAATCAAGAAAATATGGACTTTCTATTATAAGCAGTACGCAGTTTTTAAAGTTTTCAAATACTTGCTCTAATGGTGAAATAATTCGCCAGCTTGAGCAGGCATCTACTAAAGTTTATTTCAAGCCTGCAGAGAGGGATTTTAAGGATTTGGCATCTATTCTTGGGGCTAACAGCAATATGAATTGGCTGGAGGTCATTCGCAGACTTAGTCGAGGTAAAGCTATTGTTGAAACAGGGCAGAGTTATGAAAATGAAATAGATAAATTAGTCTATGTTTATCCTATCGAAGAACTCCTAAAAACAATAGGACAATATAACACGATTGAAGCAATCGATAGTTAAA
Source organism: Lachnospirales bacterium (assembly GCA_051892075.1). Lineage (GTDB taxonomy): Bacteria > Bacillota > Clostridia > Lachnospirales > CAG-274 > HGM11788. The sequence continues at coordinate 293 of JBJFFW010000033.1, read as the reverse complement.
AATTATTATTTAGCAGAGTTTTTTGAAGTTTTTGTTGTTATTTTTAGCAATTATATTGAAAAAGATTGGTTTATAAGACAATTATTTTAAAAACTCTGCTAAACAGATTTTGTACTTAATAAATAAATGGAGCAAATTGAATAAGTACAAAACTATAAGTGTATATTATAAATTAAACAGAAAGGAGGAAGTTCAATGGACAGATTATTAACTACAAGTGAAATTATGAAAGCCATAGGATGCAAAAAAACCAAGCTCTATCAGCTTATAAGTGATGATATACTGCCTGTAAC
>JBJFFW010000032.1:4500-7300 GCA_051892075.1 Lachnospirales bacterium | reverse complement strand
AAACTTAATTTTGAAAATTTAAGCCTTATATTTTCTCCCATATTTGTACCTATAACAAGAAGAATAAAACTTACAAACTGGCTAAAGGCTGTAGCTGTAGCTGCACCTGCAATACCCATATTAAATTTAAAAATTAAAATAGGGTCTAAAATTGCATTTAAAATACCACCAACAGATATACCAACCATTGCATAAGTTGCACTTCCCTGAAATCTTAGCTGATTATTAAGCACAAGAGAAGAACACATAAAAGGAGCACCAATAGAAACAATAATAAGATAGGTTTTAGCATAAGGCTTTATAGTAGGAGTTGCACCAAGTAAATCCACCATTTCTCCACCAAAAAACAAGCCACACACTGCTATAATAACTCCTGTAACAAAAGCAATTACAAAGCCTGAAACAACCATAACCTGAGCATCTTCATATCTTTTATTGCCCAAAGCCCTTGAAACATAATTACCCGACCCTTGACCAAATAAAAATCCCAATGCCTGAATTATAGCCATATAAGAAAAAACCACACCTACAGCACCGGTTGTACTTGTATTTATTTTGCTTACAAAAAAGCTGTCTGCCATATTATAAATAGCAGTAATCATCATAGAAATAATTGTAGGAACTGCTAATTTGCAAATTAGAGTTTCAACAGGTTCCTCTGTCATTTTTTTAAATTTTGAATCCTCTTTCACTTTTATCACCTTCTACTATATTGTAACATTATATACAAAAAATTTCAAATATAAATAATAAAAATTATTTATTGACATTTTTTACCATATTTGTTAATATATATCTATAAATACAGAAAAATACAAATGAGGTGTATATATGAAATCAACAGGCATAGTTAGAAAAGTTGACCAATTAGGAAGAATTGTTCTTCCAAGTGAACTTAGAAATAGTTTGGGTATTAAAGATGATGCCCTTGAGGTATTTACTAAAGATGATATGATTGTTCTTAAAAAATATTCTCCTTCAGATATTTTTACAGGAGAAATGAATGACTTAATCGAGTATAGAGGAAAAAGAGTATCTAAAAACACTATAAGAGAATTATGCAGAATAGCAGGCTTTAAAATTGTTGAAGATGAGAATAATGAAAATGATGACGATTTTGAAATAGACGACTTTTAATTATATTGATAATAATTATATTTTATGTTAGAATAACTTTATAAAAATTTTTTCATAAAGGAAGTGACTATTTTGGCTAAAATTGAAGCTGTAATTTTTGACTGGGCAGGTACACTTGTGGACTATGGTTGTATGGCAGCCATTGAAACTTACAGAGAAATATTTGATAAATATCATATTAAGCTTTCTACAGAAGAAATCAGACGAGGTATGGGACAAGATAAGGTTGACCATATAAGAGATATTTTGGAAAGCGAAAGAATTGCTAAACTTTGGTTTGAAAGGACAGGTATGGAGCCTAACGAAGGAGATGTTAGTGAGCTTAACAGATGTTTTCAGAAAACCATAATTGAAAAATTCCCTTATCATTCAGAGCCTAAAGAGCATGTTAAAAATACAATTATGAATTTAAGAGAACAGGGAATAAAAATCGGCTCTACCACAAGCTACACTAAAGAAATGATGGATGTTCTTGTGCCTATAGCAAAGGAAAAAAAGCTTGAAGTTGATGTAGTAATAAATTCTGAAGATATTAGAGGACAAGGCAGACCTAATCCTTTTATGATATTTAAAAATATGGAAAAACTTGGTATTAATTCAGTTAAAAGTGTTGTTAAAATCGGTGATACTGTAAATGACATTAAAGAGGGAGTAAATGCCGGAGTATATTCTATTGGTGTTACTGACGGAAGTTCTGAAATGGGTTTAAGCTATGAAGAATTTGAAGCAGTTTCAGAAGAAGAAAAGGAACAAAAACGCCGTATTGTAACAGAGAGATTTAAAAAAGCCGGAGCTTATTATGTAATTCATAATATGAAAAGCTTGCTTTATGTAATTAATGCCATTCAAAATAACAAAACTATGCCGGCAATTTAAAAGAGGTTTATTATGTTTGAAAAACAAAGTAGTATTAAGGATTTAACCCTTTTTAAAAATAAAATTAAGGAAATTTTGCCTCAAAACTTAAAGGCAGAATTTGAAAATAATGATATAACAATTAATAATTCTAAAGGAAAGACTGTATTTAAAGGTAAAATAGGTACTAATCCAATAGGCTCATTTATTAAGGGGGATTTTTTAGCAGAAAAACTTGTAAGTAAAATTGCTTTGGTAGTTGTTATACTTTATGTTTGTTTCCTTTTAATCACATTTACAAGTCTTGCTCTTTATGATTATCAGATTTTTATGATGATAGTTGCCCTTGCAATTATTGCTGTTATTAAAAAATTCTCACAAAAAAGAGTAAGTGACTTAAAAAAGGCATTGGAGGATTTAGATTGATTTTAGATAGTAAAAATTATATTTATACAGTTAGCGACTGCAATAAGAAAAAACTTAAAGATAAAATTACATACACCTCAAAAATTAATAAAGACATTGAAGTTAGCCTAAATAATGATGATATTATAATTAAAAAGAAAAATACAGGTAGAAAAAATAATTCTGCTTTTATTGGAAAAATATCAGAAAGTGGTAAAAACTGTAAAATTACAGGCACTTTCCCCGATGAAAAAAATATGAAATTTATGCTTATTTTTGTAGCTGTATGGTATTTTATGTTTGTATTTTTTACATGGGGTAAAATGGATATTTTAAATACAGTTGTAGCATATACTGTAGGTGGAATTTTTATAATAGCTCTTGTTGTAATATTTTTGGTTAC
>JBJFFW010000032.1:0-4400 GCA_051892075.1 Lachnospirales bacterium | reverse complement strand
TTTTTTTATATTACTTTCTCATATCTCTATTAATATCGAAAATATCAAGTTTACTTTCATCAATTTGTTTTTCCATAACATCTACCATAGCAGCAAAAGTATCCATAGCAGTAATAAGAGTTACTGAACTTTCAACAGCAGTTCTTCTTATTTTAAAGCCATCGCTCTTTTTGTTATTAGCCTTTTTAGGAATATCCACAATAAGGTCAACAACACCACTTCTAATAGTATCTGTAATATTTGGAACACCCTCGCTTATTTTCTTAACAACCTTGCAGTCGATACCAGCCTCTTTTAAAGCTCTTGCAGTTCCCTTAGTGCCTATAAAGTTGCAGCCAAGGTCAACACATCTCTTAGCAAGCTTTACAAAATCTTCGTGGTCCTTGTTGCCAACTGTTGCAATAATGGTACTTCCTCTTTTTGGAATAGTCATACCAGAGGCAAGGAAGCCTTTATATAAAGCATTTTCAAGAGTATAACCTACACCTAAAACCTCACCTGTAGACCTCATTTCAGGTCCTAAACTTACTTCAACCTGTGGAAGTTTTTCAGTAGAGAATACAGGAACCTTAACAGCTACTACATCAGGCTCATCAGCAATACCTGTGCCATAACCCATATCAGCTAATTTTTCACCAAGCATAACTCTTGTAGCAATATCAATTACAGGCACACCTGTAACCTTAGTAATATAAGGAACAGTTCTTGAAGAACGAGGATTTACTTCGATAATATTAAGTTCACCCTTAAAATCGATAAACTGAATATTAATCATACCAATAACCTTTAATGCTACGGCAATTCTCTTTGTAACATCCATAATCTGCTCTTTCATATTATCGCTAATATGCTGAGGAGGATAAATTGAAATACTATCTCCAGAGTGAACACCGGCTCTTTCAAGATGCTCCATAATACCAGGAATATAAACATCAGTACCGTCGCAAATTGCATCTACTTCAATTTCTCTGCCCATTAAATATCTGTCAATTAAAACAGGGTTTTTATGGTCTTTTTCAAAAGCATCTTCAAGATACTGAACAAGCTGTGCATCATTATAAGTTATTTCCATACCCTGACCACCAAGTACATAACTTGGTCTTACAAGTACAGGGAAACCAAGGCTGTTAGCTGTTTCCAAACCTTCCTTAACATTCCATACACCCTTGCCCTTTGGTCTTGAAATACCAAGAGTTTCCAAAACTGCGTCGAATTTTTCTCTATCTTCAGCTTCGTCAATCTGTTCAGGCAAAGTACCTAAAATAGGAATATTCATTTCATCAAAGAAGTTTGCAAGCTTAATAGCTGTCTGACCACCAAACTGTAAAATAACACCGTCTGGTCTTTCAGTTTCAACTACATTTAAAACATCTTCTTCAGTAAGTGGCTCAAAATAAAGTTTATCGGCTGTGTCAAAGTCTGTTGATACAGTTTCAGGGTTGTTATTTACAATAATAGTTTCAACTCCTGCTTTTTTAAGAGCCTTAATAGAATGAACTGAACAATAGTCAAACTCAATACCCTGACCAATTCTAATAGGACCTGAGCCAATAACCATAACTTTCTTATTATCAGTAACCTTAACCTCTGTTTCAGTGTCGTAGCTTGAATAATAATAAGGTGTCATAGCCTCAAACTCGCCTGCACAGGTATCAACCATTTTAAATACAGGCATAATATTCCATTTCTTTCTTAAAGCATAAATATCTGGTGGAATACAGCCTACAAAACGGCTAATAGCCTTATCAGAAAAGCCTTTTTCCTTAAAATATCTAAGATTTTCTTCAGTAAAGTCATCAAGAGACATTGTTTTAAGTTCTTCTTCCATTTCAACAAGGTTAGCAATTTTAGAAACAAAGAATAAATCCATACCTGTAATCTTGCAAACCTTTTCAACCTGATAACCTCGTCTTAACATTTCAGCAAGGTCAAATAATCTCTCATCATCAGGGTGAACAACTCTCTTTTTAAGAGTGTCTAAATCTCTTTCAGTAGATGATTTTCTCTCTAAGCCATACTGACCTATTTCAAGAGAACGGATACCCTTTAAAAGAGCTGCCTCAAAACTCTTACCAATACTCATAATTTCGCCTGTAGCCATCATCTTAGTACCAAGAGTTCTCTTAGCACCAAAGAACTTATCAAAAGGCCATCTAGGGAATTTTAATACAACATAGTCAATAGTAGGCTCAAAACAAGCCATAGTTTTGCCTGTTACGGCATTTTTAATTTCATCAAGATTATAGCCTAAAGCAATTTTTGCACCAACCTTAGCAATAGGATATCCTGTTGCCTTAGAGGCAAGAGCAGATGAACGGCTAACTCTTGGGTTAATTTCAATTACAGCATAGTTATAGCTGTTAGGGTCAAGGGCAAACTGTACATTACAGCCACCTTTAATTTCAATAGAATTAATAATGTTAATAGCAGCACTTCTTAACATTTGATATTCTCTGTCTGAAAGAGTTTGAGCCGGAGCTACTACAATACTGTCGCCTGTATGTACACCTACAGGGTCAACATTTTCCATACTACAAACTGTGATACAGTTGCCTGAACCATCTCTCATAACTTCAAACTCAATTTCTTTCCAGCCTGCAATACTCTTTTCAATAAGAACCTGACCTACTCTTGATAAATGCAAACCTTGAGTACAGATTTCTCTAAGCTCTGTTTCATTATTTGCAATACCGCCGCCTGTACCACCAAGGGTATAAGCAGGTCTTACAATAACAGGATAGCCAATTTTTGAAGCAAATTCCAAGGCTGAATAAACATCAGTTACAATATCACTATCTACAATAGGCTGGTTAGTTCTTTCCATAAGCTTTTTAAAGCTATCTCTATCCTCGCCCTCTTTAATAGACTCAATAGAAGTACCTATAACTTTAACATTGTATTTATCTAAAATACCTGCATCATAAAGCTCACAACTAAGGTTAAGACCTGTCTGACCACCCATACCTGCAATAATACTGTCCGGTCTTTCCTTTTCAATAACCTTTTCAATAAAATCTATAGTTAATGGCTCAATATAAGTATAATGTGCCATACCAAGGTCAGTCATAATAGTAGCAGGGTTGGAATTTACAAGTACAACCTCAATGCCTTCTTCTTTAATAGACTCACAAGCCTGTGTACCGGAGTAGTCAAACTCAGCCGCCTGACCGATAACAATAGGGCCTGAACCTATAACCAATACTTTTTTAATTGAATTGTCCTTAGGCATGAGTCTTCACCTCCTCAATAATCTTTAAAAATCTGTCAAATAATACCTGAGTGTCAAGAGGTCCCGGACTTGCCTCTGGGTGGAACTGTACTGAATAAATAGGCTTAGTTTTATGTCTGATACCTTCAATACTTCCGTCATTTACATTAATAAAAGTAGGTTCAACATCATCACAAAGGTCACATACTACAAACTCGTGATTTTGGCTTGTAATATAAACTCTGCCTGTTTTAACATCTTTAACAGGGTGATTTCCACCATGGTGACCAAACTTTAATCTCTTAGTGTTACAGCCAAGGGCAAGGCTTATAAGCTGATGTCCAAGACAAATTCCAAGTACAGGAATATCTGAATTTATAAGTTTTTTAACAGTATCAACAACAGTTGGAATATCCTTAGGGTCTCCAGGACCGTTTCCAAGGAAAATTGCATCAGGATTTACTGATAAAATTTCTTCAGCAGAAGTAAAGGCAGGGAACACACTAAGTTTACAGCCTCTTTTAGCTAAATCTCTAATAATACCCTGTTTGATACCACAATCTAAAACTGCAAGGTGAGTGCCATAACCATTAATAGTATAAGGCTCATCAATAGTAGTTTCCTTAACAGCATAAGCATTTGTATAAGTATCAAACTTCTGCTTAATCTGGCTAGGAGTTAAATCTCCAACTCTTGTAGTAATAATACCTCTCATAGTACCATTATCTCTTAAAACTCTTGTTAAAGCTCTGGTATCAACACCTTCAATACCCATAATCTTATTCTGCTTTAAAAAACTTTCAAGAGTCATTTCACAACGCCAGTTATTTGGAATATCACATTTTTCTCTTACAACAAAGCCCTTTAAAAATGGCTTTCTGCTTTCCATATCCTCAAGGTTAATACCATAATTACCAATAAGAGGATAAGTCATTGTAACAATCTGACCTGCAAAGGACGGGTCAGTAAGGGTTTCCTGATAGCCTGTCATACCTGTAGTAAAAACAACTTCGCCAACGGTTTCTTTAATATAACCAAAGGCATTTCCTTTGAAGCGAACGCCGTTTTCAAGTATGAGTTCAGCTTTAATGGTCTTTTGCATTATTATATACATCTCCTTAAATCATTTTTCATATCTATACAAGCCTGTCTTGCAGCAAGAGCAAACTGTGTTTCGTCAGCATAGCAGTCC
>JBJFFW010000031.1:0-7302 GCA_051892075.1 Lachnospirales bacterium | reverse complement strand
ATCATTCCAGAAAAAGCAGCCATAATATAAATCTTAAATGTATGGACATTTACTTTCTTGCAGACTAAGCCTGAAATAAAAGCTGCTGCTATAAAACCTAAAAGATAACCAAAACTAGGTCTTAAAATATAAGAAATTCCTCCTCCTGCTGCAAAAATTGGAAATCCAATAAGTCCAGCAACAACATATACTGTTGCTGATAAAGCACCATAAGTTGGTCCTAAAATCATACCTGCAAGTAAAACAAAGGCTAACTGCAATGTAAAATAATCCATCATTGGAACAGGTATCTGTATAAATGCACCTATTGAAATTAATGCAGTAAATAATGCACATCTTACCAAGTCTTTTGTTTTAATTTTTCTCATAATAAATTACTCCTTGTTATTTTTTAGGTAAATAATAGCATAGAAAAATTATATTGTCAACTTAGAATTTTAATTCAGTTAACATTTAAACATAAAAAAAGAGATTAAATTTTAAAAATCTAATCTCTTTTTTATAAATTATGAATTTAAGTTCAAAATATAAAACAAATACTCCAAAAATTATTTTTCTATAGGCATTACATAAGAATTATCTAAAGTCTTTTGTAAAATATGAGCAGCATCAGTTGAGTCAATTTTACCGTCTTTATTGACATCTACTACACCACTATTAAGAATTTCTGTGTTATTACACAAAATATTCTGTATTACAACCACAATATCATTTGAACTTACTACACCATCACCATCAGCATCACCATATACTACCTCTGTTACAGGAGGTGTATTCGGTTCAGATGTTGTTTCTTCTGTAGATGTTTCTGTTGTTTGTTCTGTAGTTTCTTCAGTTGATGTTTCTGTAATAACTTCATCACTTACTAAGCCTACTCGTGGAGTAGTAACTGATATATTTCTTGAACTCTTTTTAGATGTTGTTGTATAGAAAGCACTTATACTCTCCCCAATAAAAGGTACTGTAAGAGTCTGTCCATTTACGGTAACATCAGCCTGCTTATTGTCAAGGTCTATTACAAATTCATAGTTATATGTTGTATTTGCACCAAGACTTTGACCAAAACCTGTATAAAGATTTAAACCATTTTCATCATAAGTTCTTACAGCAAGATTTTTATTTGCATCACTGCCTATACCAATAATTTCACTAATTTCCGTTGCAGACCCATTTGCCAAACCTCTAATTTGTGCTATTCCCCACTTGCTGGCATTAGCACTTGGAACTGCACTTCCTGATATTACAATTTTTCCTGTTAATTGCTTTTCAAATGGAATTGTAAGAGCAGCCGCAGCAGTTGAAGAGGTATCTGTTAAATACCAAGTATCTGTTTCTTTGTTATATGTTACAGAAGTACCTGCACCTGTATCATTAGCTGTATCTGATTCAAAACCAGTCTGTGCTTCACCAAGTTCAATAGAAACAACATTAGTTGTTGTAGGTTCTGTTGTAGTAGTTTCTGTTGTTGATTCAGAAATTGTAGTAACTTCCGTAGTTAATTCTGTTGATATAGAAGTTGTTGTCTGGGTAGATTCTGTTGGAGGAACTTCCCCATTATATTCTGCAACCTCAATATAATAAATATCCACACTTGAATTTGCTTTAAAGCTGTATGTACCTGCTTCAAGACAGTCAATAGTTGTAAGAACATCATTTCCCTTATTTCCTGACTGGAATGTACCATGGTATACTGCATCACTATTTTGTGAATTAGTTAAAGTCATTCTAAGAGGAGTATTTCCGTCTGTTGAGCAAATAATTGTAAATTTTGCAGGATTTTCTGTAGTAAAGCTAATAGTTGAGCCTGAAGAAAAACTACCATTATAATTATACTGTTCAGTTCCTCTGTAGCCTGTTGCTGTTTTATTTGCATTTGTACCATTTCCAGTAAAATAAGTACCATTTCCATTTAAACCACCAAATGCACCACCTGTTGTGCCTGTTGGCTCAGGGTCATAGTAATATGTAGCTGATACATAACCATCTACTGATGGAGGAGTGATTTCATTTGAATAAGAAATGCCAGTATTTTTACTTGCACCTGCCAACTCCAATACTTTTGCCTTAGCATTTTCCGGAGAATCAAGATTGTAATTCATAGCTGCAATATATCCTGTTGCATCAAAGTTATTATATGTCCAGCCACCCTTTACTGTTGTAAAATCAGAGGCTGTCATTCTATAATCTCTTGATGGTGCATTAAAATAATCCACACCCTCTAAAGATTCTCTTGTATTTACTAAAGTATTGTTATAAGCCTTAATTACACCACCTTCATTATCAGAAAACTTAGAAGCATAACCACCCTGTGATGATGTTAAAAATGGTGATGAGGCATCTTCAAAATAATTATTTTCAGCAAAAATACTACTGTTACAAGTTGCACCAATACCATAAGTTTTGGTATTAAGATAATAATTATTATATACATGAATATTATGCCATCTTACTCTTGGTGTTCTTTGGCTTGTACCATCAAAAAAGTTATGGTGGAATGTAATATTTCCGGTTGATTCTCTACTTGATGCACTTGAACCTATTAATGATGTTTTATCTGTATTATTAAAATGATTATATGAAACTGTAACATTATTACACTCTCTTAAATCGCAAGAGCCGTCACCATGAAGTTTATCTCTTTCAGCTGTACTGTCATTAGGGTTATAACCTGAATAAAAAGTATTGTTATGTACCCAAAGATTTTCTGCATTTTCAAAACCTATAGCATCTTCTACATAATCTGCAAAATTAAGATTTCTAAATTCTGTATCTTTATTATCTCCAGAGCCTATACCCCAACCGTAAAGTCCGGCACCTACACCAACACCCTCTATAGTTACACCACAAGTATTTTTCCACATACCTGGTGATGTAGATGAACCGACAGGTGTAACTTTACCAATAATTCTTATAATAACAGGATTTCCACCATTTAAGCTATTTAATCCACCTAAAATACTTGTTAAAGATTTATTGTTATAAACATTTGTCTTATTTTCTTCACTAGCATAAATAATAAGTGCATTACTTTCAGGTGTACCGTCCATATTATATGCACCTAGGGCATTTGATGAGCTAAAAGCAAAGCCTGAACGGTCATAAGCCATAGGTGTATCCGTAAATTCCATTACAGTTTCACCATTTCCCTCAACTTTCACATCATAGCTTGTGTTTCCTTTTAAACCAAGTACATCAGCTCTAAATTTACCTCCATTTACCTCTCTTACAAGTTCATCATCTATTTTTATGTAATTTGTATCAGATGATTCCTTGTAATAAACTGTGTATGATGTAGAATTATTACCATTCCACTCAGCATACATACTTTCAAATCCCGCACCTTTAGATATAACACTGTCAGCATAAGAAGACACACTGCTTATTCCAATAACTGAAAATGCCATAGTAAATGACAAAATAATAGAAATTAATCTTTTTTTCATTTTTCTTCCTCCAATTCTTTATGTTTTTATTTTAATATAAAAAATGAAGTTTTTAAATACATATTAGAAATATTTACAATAATTTATCCTCTATTAACATTGTTCACAATTAATACAAAAAAGAGGTGTGAATAAATCACACCTCAAAAAATTAATATTCATCAACCTGAAGATAATAAATATCCATAACAGGAGTTGGAGTAAATGAATAAGTACCGGCTGCTTCAAGATAAATTTCAGATAAAGCAGTACCTCCCTTATATCCTGTCTGGAATGTACCATGATATACATCATCAGGATTAGCTTCATTTACAACTGTAGCTCTTTCAGGAACTTCTGTAGCTGCACCTGCAACAACAGTAAGCTTACCAGGAGCTTTTACAGTAAATGTAATTGGACCTGTTGTATTAAAACAGCCTGAAAACTCCTTCTTATCAGCAATAAAGTAAACTTCAGCATCTCCTGCCTTACAAGTACCTTCACCGCTAAAGAATGTACCCTCACCATTTATACCGCCATAGCTTTCACCTGTAGAGCCATTTGCTTCAGGGTCATAAGTATAAACATTAGTGATTTCTCCCTTTGGATATGGTGGATATACTTCATTATCAAGAACTATAGTGTCCTCATCTTGAGCACCTGCATTCTCAAGTACAACCTTTTTAACATTTTCAGTTGCATCAAGAATATAATCATTAGCACCAATATAACCTTCTGCATCAAAGTTGTTGTATGTCCAACCACCCTTTGTAGCAGTAAAATCTTCAGCAGTTAATCTGTATTCTCTTGTAGGAGCTTCAAAATAATCTACTCCCTCAATATTATCTCTTGTATTAATTAACTGATTTCCAAAAGATTTAATAGCACCACCGTCATTTGTAGAGAACTTATCTGTATTTGGTGACTGAGCAGAAACAATCATAGGAGTAGCACTGTCTTCAAAAACATTGTTTTCTACAAATACATCAGCATTGTTAGTAGCAGCTACACCATAGATTTCTGTACCATAATAATAATTATTATATACATGAACATTGTGCCATCTTACTCTTGGAGTTCTCTGACCTGTTCTGTCAAAGAAATTATGATGGAAAGTAATGCCGCCTGTTGGCTCAACTCTCTTTGCTGAAGAACCTAATAAACAAGTCTTATCAGTTCCGTCAAAATGATTATATGAAATAGTAACCTTATCGCACTCTCTTAAATCACAAGAGCCGTCACCATGAAGCTTATCTCTTTCATCGCTATCGTCCATTTCATAATAGCCCTCACAAATAGTGCTGTTATGAACCCATAACTTTTTAGTTCTGTAGCAACCTATAGCATCTTCGCCAGAATCTCTTATAACAAGATTTCTAAATTCTATATCTTCATCATAATTTACATTCATACCCCAATTAACAAAACCTGCATTAGGACCAACACCTTCAATAGTAAGTCCACAAGTTACATTAGGAACTGAAACTTGGAAAATATGGTCTAAAGGCTTATCAATTCTGCCAATAACTCTTATGTCAATAGGATTTCCGTTATTAACCTTATTTGCGTTACCAAGAACTTTAATAATTGAAAGTCCCTCATAGCAGTTCATTTTATTATCATTTGTTAAATAAATTACAAGAGTGTTATCCTCTAAAGTACCGTCCATTTTATAAGCACCAGGTGCATCTACTTCATCATCAAAAGCAAAGCCTGAACGGTCAAAGGCCTTAGGCTTTCCTGTGTACTTACCTACAACATTATCACCATTTTTAACTAATAAATCATAGGATACATCAGCCTTTAATCCTAAAACATCAACTCTGTATTCTCCAGGATTAACCTCTCTTATAAGCTCAGAATCTACACTCTTATATCCGCTTTCATCAGCAGAGGATTCTTTGATACTTGCAGTATATGTAGTGCCACTTTCGCCACTCCATTCCATATAAACTGACTCATACCAAACACCACTTGATATAGCACTATCCTCAGCATTAGCAATAACACCAAAAGAAAATACTGATGACACTGTAAAAGCTGCAGTTAATAATGCAGAAATAAATTTTCTTTTCATATCGATTTTCTCCTTAGAATTGAGAGGTAACAGTTTCCCATTACCTCTTAATTGTATGTATTACTTTAATTCACCAGTCTTTAACCAATCCTGATCATCATAATCCTTGTTTTCACCAACCATACCCCAAATAAAAGTATATGCCTTAGTGCCAACACCTGAATGAATTGACCAACTAGGTGAAATAACAGCAGATTCATTTTTCATAACAATATGTCTTGTTTCATCAGGCTTACCCATCATATGGAATACAACATTATCATCATCCATATCAAAGTATAAATAAACTTCCATTCTTCTTTCATGAGTATGACAAGGCATAGTATTCCAGTTAGAACCTGGGTCAAGCTTAGTTAAACCCATAGCTAACTGACATGAACCATACTCTACGCCATCTCTTTCAGATAATCTTGCGAAAACTTCATCATGAATATACTGATTAATAGTTCTCTTATTACAATCTTCTAAAGAACCTAAAGGCTTATGATTAGCATCATCATAACTAATTAATACTGTAGGATAAACCTTATGAGCAGTAGCTGAATTTACATAAAACTTAGGTGGGTTTGAAGCATCTTTAGCAGCAAAAGAAATTTCCTTAGTACCCATACTTACATAAATTGCATCACCATTATTAACAGCATATTCCTTGCCATCAACAATAACAAAGCCGTCGCCACCAATATTAATAGAGCCAAGCTCTCTTCTCTGTAAGAAATATTCAGCAGCTAATTCCTTGCTGCCTTCAAGACTTATTGGCTCAGTTGTAGGTGTAACACCACCAAAAATAATTCTGTCATTGTGGCTATAAGTTAAATTAGCTTCACCAGGCTGAAAAATATTTTCTACTAAAAAGTGCTTTCTTAAAGTTTCAGTATCATAATGCTTTACATCATCATAATGATTTGAATATCTAACATCTAATTTCATTTAAAAATCCTCCGATAAAAAATTAAAAAAGCTGAAGGCTATAAGCCCTCAGCCTTTAAATTTAAAAATAATATTTTAATAATAATTAAGCTTTATATAGTCAAAATTATCTCTGAACTCTACCAGAACCGTCACAAGATTCAACTTCAGCTCTAGTTACAAGGTTAAAGTCACCAGGGATAGTGTGCTTTAATGCAGAAGCAGAAACAGCAAATTCAAGAGCAGCCTTCATATCCTTGCCGTCCATAAGACCACAGATAAGACCGCCAGCAAATGAGTCACCGCCACCAACTCTATCTACGATAGGGTTAATTTCATATCTTGTAGAACGATAGAACTCTCTAGTAGCACCATCCATAATACAAGCAGACCAACCATTGTGAGAAGCTGAGAATGATTCTCTTAAAGAAGAGATAACATACTTAAAGCCAAACTTATCACACATCTGATTGAAGATATCAACATAGCCAGCCATTTCAAGCTCACCACTTGTAACATCAGTATTACCAGGCTTGAAACCTAATACCTTTTCAGCATCTTCTTCGTTGCCGATACAAACATCAACATACTGCATAAGGTTAGTCATAACCTTCTGAGCCTTTTCACTTGACCATAATTTCTTTCTGAAGTTAAGGTCACAAGAAACAGTAACGCCCTTAGCCTTAGCAGCCTTACAAGCAGCCTCAGTAACTTCAGCAGCTATATCACTTACTGCAGGAGTAATACCTGTGAAGTGGAACCAATCAGCACCTTCAAAAATAGCATCAAAATCAAAATTATCAGCAGTAGCAGTAGCAATAGAAGAATTAGCTCTGTCATAAACTACATTAGATGCTCTCATAGAAGCACCAGTTTCTAAGTAATAAATACCAA
>JBJFFW010000030.1:0-1679 GCA_051892075.1 Lachnospirales bacterium | reverse complement strand
AAAATTCAAACCTTACTTACAGACTTTATGACTATGACAGAACAGACAAAAACGGTAAAAAAAGAGAGCTTCATATAGATAAAGCTCTGGAAGTTTCAAATTTAAAAGGCACTTTAAAGCCAAGACAGCCTTTAAGAGTATTAAAATATAAGCCTGGCTGTGCCAGTGAATTTTTATGCCGATGTAAATATTTTCAGGTAGAGAGATGGCTTATAAACACAGAGAGATGCAAAAATATGGTTGATTTTTCAACAGGCACAAATTCATTTATTGCTATGTTATGCACAACAGGCTGTGGAGCTTTAATAGAGGAAGAAAGTCAAAATACAATTAATTTTTTTAAAGGTGATTGTATTTTTATTCCTGCAAATTCAGTTAATTTAAAAATCCATGGAAAAGCACAGCTTTTAATGGTGAGTTGTTAAAATCCAAGCAAATTTATAGTTAGTTTATATGTACTTAATAATCACACATTTTACTATTTAAAACAGCCCATACCACCAAATCAGTTGATATGGGCTGTCATTTAATTAAGGAGTAATTGTGATATTATGTTTTTGTACAATATTTAGTTCATTTAATTTGCCGTTCTAATTAAACCGCTCTTAAGGACTAAAACAATTTTAGTTCTGATTTTTTATATGCTTTCTAAAATAGATTTCAAGAAATTATTTATTCGCTTTATTGATATTTGATATTATTTTGTAATGTCCTCTGGATAATAATATATTTCTAACTATACTATCAGTTTTTGAACCAACTTTATTGTATCTATATGCTAAAGAAACATCTCTTAATTGCATTATAAATTCAAATGTTTTAACTTTATCCTTTAAATATTTCATAGCTATATTATATATATCACTCTCTTTATATACAAACATATTCTCCGATTTTTTTTCTTCAATCAATTCATCTAAAATTTTCCTATACTCAATGTGCTCCTGTGATAATTTAATAAGGGAGGATTCACTTGTTATAATTGTAGAATAATTTAATGTAAGCGACGGTGCAATTATTTTTAAATCATCATCTGATAGTTCTTCCCTGCTTAACAACATTCTTAATACTGTGGGGCGTCTGTCCTCAGCTGCTGATGAAGATGATAACACTTCAGCTATACGACAATCCTGTTTTCCGAAATTAAGCTTAAAGTGTCTGAACATTATGAAACAATACTCACCTATCAATTTGCTATACATAATACAATTTAAACTATTTACCGGTGTAGCAATTACAGCATATCCAGTATATTCCTTATAGTTTATACTACCAGTATCATTAATGGTATTTGTATTGATTTTTAAAGTAGATTTACAGTAGCAACCCACTGGCTTTAAACTGAGCATTCATCTTATAATAGTGCTATTATCTTCCTTATTTTCTGATGAATTTGTTGGATAATAATAGCAAAAATAGTCTTGTAGATATCCATTAAAAAGCAAATGCTTTGGGTCTGTTATAAAGTTTTCACCTTCTGCAAAAATGGAGATATCCTGATTTTCTAAGATTGAATTTTTATTTACCTGTTCATTTTTGTAAAATTCATACTGCTGAATCTTTTTATCTATATTTAAGTAGTCATTATGCTTAATATTGGGATTATTTACATATTCTTCTGCATTAAATTCATCAGAAATCAAGTCTTCAATATTAATATTAAAAAAATCACAACAAGC
>JBJFFW010000029.1:0-1688 GCA_051892075.1 Lachnospirales bacterium | reverse complement strand
AAAGTTTATGGATAGCGGCTTGTCAGTATCTTTGATTAAGCCGTTTATTTATAAGAATAATATTGACCTTAATGATTTTAAAATTGAAAATTGGAAGTCTTTTAATGAGTTTTTCACAAGAAGAATTAAGCCTCAGTCAAGACCTATTGATACTAACAGGTTTAGCTTTATTGCTCCTTGTGATGGTTTGCTTACGGTGTATAATTCAAGTGAACCTCTCTTAATTAAAGGTGTGAAATATAGTCTTTTGGAGCTTTTAAAGGATAAAAAGCTTGCAGAGGAATATAAAGACGGAAAATGCCTTATTTACAGACTTACACCTAGCCATTATCACAGATATTGCTATATTGATAAGGGCATTAAAAGTAAAAACAGGTTTATCCCAGGCATTTTACATACAGTTCAGCCTATAGGTCTTGAAAATGCAAAGGTTTTCAAAGTAAATTCAAGAGAATATACTCTCCTTAGAACTGTAAATTTTGGAGATATTATTCAAATGGAAGTCGGAGCATTATTTGTGGGAAGAATTGTAAATTATCACGAAAAACATAAATTTTTAAGAGGTGAGGAAAAAGGCAGGTTTGAATTTGGGGGTTCTACTATTGTAGTTCTTACAAAGAAAAATGCTGTTGAAATCTTGCCTGAAATATTGGAATGTAATGGAGAATACTCTGTAAAAATGGGACAGGCAGTTGGTTTTAAAGGAGGTTTGAAATGAAAGTAAATAATGTATCTCTTGCTGCTGTGGCTGTGAAAAAAGAACAGTATCCTACTGATAGAAGATGTGAAGTTGCTTTTGCAGGAAAGTCAAATGTAGGCAAAAGCTCTCTTATAAATTGTATGCTTAATAGAAAGGCTTTGGCTAGAACAAGTCAAAACCCTGGTAAAACAAGAACAATTAATTTTTATGATGTTGAAAATCAGATTTATCTTGTGGATTTGCCCGGATATGGTTATGCAAGAGCATCTAGAAGCGAAGTTGAAAAGTGGGGCAAAATGATAGAAAATTATCTTCTAAAAAGAGAAGAACTAAAGGCTATTATTATGCTTGTTGATATAAGACATGAACCAGGTGCTAATGACAGAATGATGTATGATTGGCTTAAACACTATGGTTATAACATTATTATAGTAGCTACAAAATCAGATAAACTTAAAAGAAGCCAACTTCAAAAACATACTTCAATGCTTAGAAAGGCTTTTAATCTTCAGCAGGGAGATATTTTAATTCCTTTTAGCAGCCACACAAAATCAGGCAGAGATGAACTTTGGGAAATAATAGATGAAATTACAGGTGTAAATAATGAATAACAAAAAATCACCCTTTTAATTATGAAAGCATATAATTAAAAGGGTGATTTTTATTAGAAAGGCTAGGGTGTTATTATGAAACTATGTAAAAATTTAATTTTTCTTTTAATTGCTGTTTCATTAATATCTTTTGGAATAGGCATAATACTTGGAAAAATAATAGGTTTCTCCATTTATATTATAGCCTTTATTTCTATAGCCTTGGGGGTTTATTTAGCACTCAAGTAAATAATTCTTGTAGGCAAGAATGGCGGCAATTGTTTTGGAATCCTGTATTGTCTGGTCATAAATCATATCTTCCAATTCTTTGAGAGAAAAAGCCTTCACATTGAGAAATTCATCTTACCGATGAGAGGTGCTTTGCAAAGGAATACGGA